>CALCSA010000416.1 GCA_937894185.1 uncultured Clostridia bacterium
TACCGGCTTCTGATTTATTATAGCTAGCAACTTATCGGCAGGGGGAGTAGATCAACCGTGATAACAGGAAGCACGTTGCGGGACGCTTTTATCAGTGCGGCCAACAGCATCGCCAATCACCGCAAACAGGTGGATGCCCTCAACGTTTTTCCGGTGCCCGACGGGGACACCGGCACCAATATGTCCATGACCATGGGGGCCGCTCTGGTAGAGTTGGCCACCCTTTCCGACGATGTTGAATGTGGAGAGGTCGCTCAGGCAGTGGCTCAGGCTTTGCTGTGGGGCGCCCGGGGCAACTCGGGAGTGATTCTCTCCCTGCTGTTCCGGGGCTTTGCCAAGGGGCTTCAGGGCAGAAGCGAAATGGGCTCCGAAGAAATCGTCGCCGCTCTGGAAAACGGCGTGGAATCGGCTTACAAAGCCGTGATGAAGCCCACCGAAGGCACTATCCTCACCGTTGCCCGGGAGTCTGCGGAAAAAGCGGCGGAGCTTTGGCAGGAGGCCCCGGACATTCCGCCGGTTCAGCTTTGGCGGGAAATGATGGAGCAGGCCCGCAAGACTCTGGACGCAACGCCGGAGATGTTGCCGGTGCTAAAAAAAGCCGGTGTGGTGGACGCCGGAGGCAAAGGCTATTTGGTGATTCTGGAAGGGATGTATGCCGTTCTGCGCGGCGGAGACATCATTCAGGAAGCTCAACCGTCGGACTACCCCACCGAGATTCCCGACGAGCGCAACGCCGCCGGGGAGTACGAGGGCGAAATCGTCTTTACCTACTGTACCGAATTTATTGTCATCAAGGAGCAGGACAAGTGCGCTCCCGCCGCTTTGCGGGAGTACTTGGAGACCATTGGGGACAGCGCCGTGGTGGTAGAGGATGATGACATCATCAAGTGCCATGTCCATACCGACAACCCCGGCGACGCTCTGCAAAAGGCCTTGGAAAACGGTGCTATCACCAAAATCAAAATCGAAAATATGCGGGAGCAGCACGCCTCCCGCCGCAAGGATGCAGGCGTGGGACAAAAGCCTGTCAGCTTCCCCTATAAAGTGGTGGACCCCTCCCGGGAGTACGGCTTTGTGGCCGTGGCGGCGGGCAAGGGAGTGCAAACCCTGTTTAAGGATTTAGGCGTGGACAACGTCGTCAGCGG
>CALCSA010000417.1 GCA_937894185.1 uncultured Clostridia bacterium
GTTTGCAGCCGATGCATCCCGCCGAGCAGACCTTGCGGGTAAAAGCACCCTTGTCGGTGGAGGAGCAGGCCACAAAGACCTCGCTGGAAGCCGGAACGATCTTGATCAGGGTATTGGGGCAAACCTTGGCGCACATGCCGCAGCCGGTACACCGGGATTTATCCACCTTGGCGATGCCGTTTACAATTTCCATAGCGCCGTACTGGCAGACAATGACACAGTCTCCAAAGCCCAGACAGCCGTGGGAGCAACTGCCCCGTCCCTGATAGTTGTAGTTACAGGCCTCGCAAGTTTGGGGGCCCTGATAATCCATGACATACTGGGTGTGCTGGATGGTCCCCGCACAGCAGACGATGGCGGTCTTGGCGGCTACATCTTCAAACTCAGCCCCCAAAAAGGCACTGATATTTTGAGCGGTTCCTGCTCCGCCGGGGGTGCAAAGGTTGGTCTTTACCCCTTCGTTCACCAACTTTTCGGCGTACTCGTCACAGCCGGCAAAGCCGCAGGCGCCACAGTTGGCGCCGGGCAGCATCTCCCGAACCTGACTGACCCGCTCGTCCACCGGAACCGCCATATACTTGTCGGCTACCGAGAGCAGCACGCCGCAGAACACTCCTACAACGGTGACAATAATCACCGGTAATGCGATTGCCATTCTCTTCCCTCCTTAACCGAAGATTCCGTCAATGATGCCGGAAAAGCCCATAAAGGCCAAAGATACGATGGAAGCGGCAATCAAAGTGATGGGAATCCCATCAAAACTTTTGGTAATGACAGCGTTTTCCATTTTGGAGCGAACCCCGGCAAACAGCACCATGGCCAGCATAAATCCAAGGCCCGCTCCGGTTGCGTTGATGATAGCATGTAAAAACCCATAGGCCTCCTCAATATTGAGGAGGGTTACGCCCAGCACGGCGCAGTTGGTGGTAATCAGAGGCAGGTACACGCCCAGAGATTGGTGCAGAGAGGGCACGTACTTCTTCAGGATGATTTCCACCAGCTGAACCAAGGCGGCGATGATGAGGATAAACAGGATGGTGTTGAGGTAGGTTAGCTCGTTGGGCACCAGCAGGTAATAATAAACCGGCCAGGTGGCCGCGGTGGCCAGCACCATGACAAAGGTAACCGCGATGCTCATTCCAACCGCGGAGTCCAGTTTTTTGGAAACTCCAAGGAAGGGGCAGATGCCCAAAAATTTAGAAAGGACAAAGTTGTCCACCAGAATGGCGGAAAAGAGAATGATTACGACCTGCTTCATGCCTCACAGCCTCCTTCCGCTTTTTCGGCCTGACTACAGGAACCGGCGGCGGGGCACCCCTCGCATCCAAAGCTTTTGCGCTTGACTCCCTTGCCCTTGGTGAGGCGGTTGACCAGTGCGATAGTGCATCCGAAGATGAAGAAACCGCCGGGAGCCAGCAGAAAGATGGTCATGGGGGTAAGGGTGCTCAACTGTACCCCAAAAACGCTGCCGGAGCCCAAAAACTCCCGGATGCAGCCGATGAAGGTAAGAGCCAGCGTAAAGCCCAG
>CALCSA010000418.1 GCA_937894185.1 uncultured Clostridia bacterium
GGACCAGCATCTGGAGGAGGTGGTGGAGCTTGCCAAGAAGATGGGCTATGTGGTGATGATCACCGCCGACCACGGCAATCTGGAAGTGGCATATGGCAAAGAAGGGAAGCCTCATGTGGCCCATACCACCAACCCCGTTCCGTTTTTCATCATTAATCCCCAAAAAGCTGCGCCGCTTTATCCCCGGGACGGGAGTTTGCAGGATGTTGCCCCTACAATCCTGCAGGCGTTGAATCTACGGCAGCCCCCTCTCATGACTGGGGAAAGCCTTGTGCCGGGGCAGGCGTTTGAAGGGGGCCGAAAGGTTCTGCTGATCATACTGGACGGCTGGGGTATCGGCAAAGAGGACGACTCCAATCCCATCTTTGTGGCGGACACCCCCTACTGGGATGATCTGCGCTCCACTTATGTCATGGCCCGGCTGCAGGCCTCCGGGGAGGCGGTGGGTTTGCAGGCAAGTAAGGCGGGCAACTCGGAGGCGGGGCATATTAATATCGGGGCCGGGCGGATGGTGATGCAGGACGATGTTCGGTTGGACGCTGCCATGCAGGACGGTTCCTTCCAAAAGAATCCCGTATTCCGCAAAACCATTCAAAACGTCAAGGAGCGGGGAGGGGCCCTGCACCTGCTGGCTCTGCTGACCAAAAAAAGCTCCCACGGATCGGTGGATTATCCTCTGGCTCTGTTGCGCATGGCAAAGGAAGCGGGGCTGCCAGAGGTGTACGTACATATCATTTTTGATGGCCGCAGCACCCAGCCGGGCAGTGCTCCCGCTTTGCTGGAGGAGCTGGACGCCCAGATGGCGGAAATCGGCGCCGGAACAATTGTAGGTGGCATAGGCCGGGGCATTGCTCTGGACCGGGACAGCAACTACCAAAAGATTCAGAAGGCCTACGAATCCATGGTATTGGGCAAAGGAAGCCGCTATCGCTGACAGAATTATACTTCACAGCCTTACAACAACAAAGGAGGTATTTGGCATGAAGAACACAGTGAACACCATCTTTTTTGATGTTGGCGCCACTCTGCGGGTGGTGGTAGAGGACCGGGAGTTTTCGGCCCGAGCAGAGGAACAGATGATGGAGTTGGTGGAAGCCACCTGCTCACATCAGGAGTTTTTCGAGAAGCTGGAGCAGAACTGGCTGGCCTACCGCAAGAATGCCAAAGCCACCCTGTTGGATGTTTCGGAAATGGAGCTGTGGACCCAGTGGCTGCTTCCCGATTATCCCCACGCAAACATTGCCCGCCACGCCGCCCAGCTCACCAAGCTCTGGCGGGATCACGACGGGCGCAGGATTCCCCGTCCCGGCGTCAAAGACACCATTGTCCAGCTCCACGGGCGGGGATACAAGCTGGGGATTATCGCCAACACCGTTACCGAATACGAAATTCCCGACTGGATGATTGAGGATGGCGTTTTCCCCTACATCACCACCACCATTCTTTCCGCCAAGGTGCGGCTGCGCAAACCCGACCCCGACATCTATCTGCTGGCGGCACGGGCCATCGGCTCCAAGCCCCACGAGTGCGCCTACATCGGCGACAATCCCAAGCGGGATGTGGAGGGAACCTTTGCGGCCGGATATGGTCTGATGGTGCGGATTCAGGATTTGGATAAGCCCTCCAAAGAGGTCCCCAGTCAAACTCACCAGCCCCACCATATCATCCACGAGATTCCCCAGCTGCTGGATCTTTTTCCGCCCCTAACTTAAACGCAAAAAGGGCGGATCGCCGGGTAGGCTGATCCGTCCTTTTACGCTCAATATGATAGAATATCCAAGTCCGCCGGTTCCGCGCTGGCGCGGAGCTCAATATCCGCCAAGTGAGGATGCTTCCGGCAGGCCGTTTGGATGCGCTCCAGCACCAAATCGCACTGATCCAGAGAGGCGGTGGGGAGCAGCAGCACATACTGGCAATCGGAAAAGCGGGCGAATACATCGCAGTGCTGAGTGTTTGCCTGTATCACCTCAAGCAGGGCGCTCATCCTCTGGGAACAATGGAGCGGGGAAGTTTCCCCGTGGTCATCGGCAAGGGTGAGTAGGGCTAGGAAGACGCTCTGTCCGGTTCGGGTGACCCAGCGGGACAGCACCTGATAAATATGCTTTAGGATGGAGTAGTCGCAGTAAATGGCACCTTCGCCGGGGCAGCTTTCCCGCAGGTCCTGCCGGATGACGTCCAAATCTGTTTCCGAGGAAAGGGATACCTTCCCGATCTGGCGGTAGAGCTCCCGCAGAGAAGGGGGAAGAGGAACCCCCAGCTCCTGCTGATACAGCCGGGCAACCTGCTGATAATGCCCGGCGGCTTGCTTGCCGTCCCCCTGCCCGATGAAGGAGAGGAGCATGTATCGATGAACCGCTTCGTGATGCCGGTCTACAGTAAGGGCCTGCCGGGCGATGGCTTCCATCTCCGGGTAGCGGCCCAGAGTATGCAGCAGCTGTAGTACCTGACAGACACACTGGAAATACAGAGATTTGTAATAATCCTTCACCGGGGGGATCCAGTTTTTGGGAGTGCTATCCGCTAAGAAATCTCCGGTGTAGAGCCCGATGGCCCGGAGACAGTAGTCGATGCGCAGTTCTGTAGGCAGGGTGGAGTTGCCGGCTTTGAGGTGCAGTGCCTCAAACTCCTCGGTATCCACCACACAGGGGATATCGTTGTTCCACTGGTAGGTGCCGCCGGCATAGAGGATGATGTGTTTGGCAAAGGGAATTTCATACCCCACTAGCAGCGTGCGAATGCGATAGACCAGATTCTTCAAAGCGCTGGCGGGATTGTCGACGGGGTTGTCCTCCCACAGGGCAGCGTAGATTTCTTCGGGGGGGATGGTCCTGTGGCGAAAGGCAATGAGGTATTCCAGCAGGCTCCAAAGCTGATAGCCCCGGGAGGAGGAATCTTTGATCATCTGCCCCCCGATTTGAATGGAAAGCCCCCCGAACAGGCTGATCTGAACCAGCAAGCCGTCACATCCGCCTTCTTGGCGCGTTGTTGTCTCCATATAGTCTGACTCCTTATCAAAGTGTGACCTGAAAAAGCTTCATCCAATCGGCAACACCAAAGGTGAATTCCAAGTTCCAGCCGGGAATCCTGCCTT
>CALCSA010000419.1 GCA_937894185.1 uncultured Clostridia bacterium
CCTTTGTCGTCCACCGCCTTGACACGGGCCTGGTAGGTGGTGCCGCTGGAGGGTACCGTGGCGGGGATCTGGGGCTGGGTGGTGACGCCGATCTGGGTGTACACCCCGCTGTCTGTGCGGTGCTCCCACACGTAGCTGATGGGGTTGCCCTCCGGATCGGTGCTGCCGCCTGTGGTGAGCAGCAGGGGTCTACCAGCGTTGGGCTGACTGTATGTAATGCCATCTGGGTCAGTAGGGGGTGTATTGAGGCTGCCACGGATAATAACAATGCCGGAGCCACCAGCGCCGCCAGAGGAGTCATTGCCAGCACCTCCTCCTCCGCCTCCCCCACCAGTATTGGCAGTTCCGGAGCTTCCGGCGCTATATGCGTTGCCTCCACGGCCACCGCCTCCCGTACCGCCTGAGCCACCTGAACCGGTGCCATATGTATTGCCATTTCCACCACCACCTCCACCACCTCCGACAAAACTCATACTGCTCCATGGTACACCACTGCCACCAAAAGGCCGGTAGGCATTTGATCCCTGACCACTGCCCCCGGATGCAGTCCCACCTCCATAGGCAGATGCTCCTGCGCTGCCGTTTCCTCCGTAGGACCCTCCAGAACCACCTTTTCCGTTTGACCCGGCGTTGTCTGGGCCAACACCACCTCCTCCACCACCAGATCCCCCGGAACCTCCATGCCCTCCTGTGGCTGCGCTTGTAGAGGGCCCCGTCCCGCCGGGATTGCCCGCAGCAGCGGATGAACCAAAAGCAGCCGTTGAACCGCCAGAGCTGCCGATTGAAATAGTGCTAGCCTTATCCACGGTTACACCGTAAACATTGATCGTGCGTCCTCCTCCGCCACCGCCACCACCAGCATTAAAAGAACCGGAGCAGCCAGCGCCTCCACGCCCACCCCCTCCAACTAAGAATGTATCGCAGGTAAAAGGCTGCCTTGGCGTCAGTGTTCCGCTGGTCAAAAACCGGGCGTAAAACAGGCCAGGGCTGTACTCGTTGATGTCCCACGATCCTGTATAGGTAAACGGGGCTAGGCTTTTATCGATGATGGCCATTACTCTGTCCCTCCTCTCACGACCATGCGGTTGTTGTCTGGGTCCCAAATGCCCTCGGGCAAGGCCCCGTCATACCCCTGCCATTGGGGCATGTCGGCGGCGGTAAAGCCCCAAGCAAAGGCCTTGCCCGCAAAGCCGGTGTCCAGCTGCTCCTGTAAGGATTGTATGGCGTAGTCCTGGCGGCGCTGCCCGTCAGTGGTAACTCGCACAAACTGGTCGTAAGACTCATAGAGCACATAGATGGGATCGCCGCTGGGATCAAAGACAATCGTACCGTCAGGGGACGCCTTGATTTGCAGGCGCATGTAGAAGTTGACCGGCACCACGCTGTTTTTATCTCCGATATATTCCCCCTGATCCCCGGCAAAATCATTGAGGTATGCACCTTCCTGCTGTGTTTCCGGGTCGATACAGTACAAGCTCAGCTCCCGGTACCAGAAGCCCGCCTCCAGCGTGCTGCTGGTGATATGGGCAATGATGATGGCAGTTTCGCCTTTATCCTGTATCGCCGGAGTGGGCACGCTCAGCTTGGGGGAAATGGCCGCGATAAGATCCTCCTGCAGCTGGCCGTTCAGTTTGCCATCACCCAGCACCAGCCGGGTGATCCGCAGCGGATTGGCCGCATGTGCCTTTGCCAGTGCGGCCTCCCCGAATTTCGTGAGTCTCAGTCCTGTCCATGCCATTTAATCCACCTGCCGTATTTCGATTATTTTTGTGGTCTGTCGGAAGGCCCCCACGTAGATGGTCCCCTGCATCTCCTGCATTATCGCCAGCTCCAGCTTGGCGCTGGCAGGCTTTTGGTTGTTGATCTCCTGCTGGATGATCTCACGATTGGGGATGACCGCCTTGGTGCCGCTGATCCACACCGTGGCCTCAGCCCACCGGTCGGGATCGGTTTGGTGCATGGGTTCAATGGTCACATTGTCATGGCCCAGCGCTTTAACCGCAGTCAGTATTCCCTCGTTAGTCCCGGCCATCTCAGCAATTTTATATTTCTGCAGGAGCCGGAGCCGGTATTGTCTGGCTGTCTCACCCTTGAGCCGGGGCATGTCCCGCTCCTGGCCGAACACCGGCAGCAGTGCCTCCGCGCAGGTGAGGATCATGGTCTGCTCCCGAACGCTCAGAATGGTATCCTTCAGCCGCTGCGCCCTGCGTCCCAGCACGGCGGACAGCATCCACCAGCCCGACGCCTTTTTGCCATTTTTTTTGAGAGCCGATGGCAACAGGAAATATAAATACTCCGGGAAGGTCATGCCGTCACGCCCTCTCTATGGTGATGGTGACGCTGCCCAGCACAATCACCTGATCGGTGGCCAGCAGCAGATCGGCGGCAGGCTCGGTCACCCGCACACTCTTAGCGGTGGGGATCTCCCCCTTAACCGCCACTACAATGTCGCTGAGGTACAGCTCATTGAGCGCCCGCCCGGAGCTTATCACAAACAGCTCCCGGATCACCTGCTCGGCCCGAGCGGCGATGCCGTCCTCGCTGAGGTTGGACGGCAGGAGAATGGTCACAGCAATGTCCTGCTCCACCGTCTGGGAGGACTTGGCCAGCAGATTGTCATAGGGCCCCGCAATGGTCTGGGCCGCTGCCAATACCTCATCCAGCAGGGCCTCGGATGCTCCACCGATGGGAGAGGTGACAATGATGTCGATAGTGCCCTGCCCACGTGGGTGCTGATCATCCACCTGCACATACAGGACTCCCTCCACCGCCTCGCACACACTCTTGTACTTGTTCCGGGTGGGATGGGTGGCCAGCTCGGCAAAGGCTCCTAGGGTACGGCGGCGCAGGCTCTCGATGTCCTCAATATCCGCACCCTCCCGGGTGATCCAGCCCTCGGCGTTGGTGATGGTATCCACCGTCTCCAGATGGATGAGGCTGTGGGTGATCTTGCCTGCAGGAACATTGTAGGTGCTGCCGGGCAGCTCCGCCTCTATGGGCACCAGCAGGGTATCCGCCCCGATGGAAAAGGTGCAATCATTGGTAGCGATGTAGCGCAACTCCTCACCGTTGGCGGCAGGTGAACTCTTAAACAGATACCCCTTGGCGATCTTAACGGCGGTGGCCGTGTTGCTGCGGGTCAGGGTGAGGTTGCCCTGGGTTTTAACGGCCTGCTTCCGGGCCTTGCCGTAGTCCCCAGCCCTGAGATCCAGCCAGTCCACATTGTCGGCGGAGGACACATAGCCGTTGACCAGCATCCGCCGGGCCAGGGCAGTCAGCTCATATTCGATGCGCAGCCACACCCGTAGGAGCATATAAAAGATACCGCCGCTTTTGTAGTTGGTGACGGGATACCCTGCCTCGGCCAGCTCCGCCTTGACCTCCTCCAGCCGCTCCTCCTCGGTTTGCAGGGGAATAAGCTTATCCAGCAGCTTGCTAATCAATGTCAATCACCTCTATTTCCGTGCGTCCTATGTTGATCCCCAGCCGGTACAGTTCATCGTCATCCAGAAGCCGGAAGGCCAGGGCCGCCGTTATGGCGCTTTCTTCCCAGGATACCGTCACCTGGATGCTGTCCACGGCGATCTCTTCATGGGCCTCCAGCTTGGTGCGGCAGCGCTGCTCGATCTCCAGGGTGGTCAGGTCATCCTGCACCGCTTGGGCAAAGTCCAGCAGCGACCAGCCCCATTCCAGGTCATACCAGAGATCCCCCTCGGCGCTGGCCGCCTCCAGCCGGAGCATCTGCAAGAAGCTCTCGCTGCCGGAGATCAGGGTGCAGTCGCCGTTGGTCTGTAGCTGCAGCTGATTGGTATTGTCCAGGCGCAAATCGATCATGGGATCACCTCATCTATAATCACCGGCTCCCACCGGCCATAGAGCAGGGCAATGGCCACGGTGCCGCCCACTCCGGCCTCCACCTCCAGGTGGGACTTGACGCCGGGAATCTCGGGCAGCTCTCCGGCAGCCTCATCCACCGGCAGGGGCTTTAGGCTGTACTGCCACACCCGGTCGCTGATCTGGGTCATGGCGGTCACCCGGGCCTTGAAGATGGCCGCCTGGGCTATGTGGGGCCACAGCTCCTGCAGGAGCCGCTTGCCCCGGGTGGTCATGTACTGATCCATCGACGCCATGGCTACGGCTCCAGGGTTTGCAGCAGAGAGGTGATGGATTCATCCAACCCCTCCAGCAGCACCGCCTGCTTGCCCAACAAATAAAAGGCTTCACAGCGATGGTCACCCAAAAGATGGTTGACCATATCCCGCTGCAGGTTACCGGCATATTCCACGGTCTGCCGGATCTCCTCCAGCGCTGCCCGGATCTGCGTCTGTGGGGCAGAGGCCGGGGGCTGCTCCTCCGGTGCTGCAGGCTGCCAGGTTCCCGATCCGGCTTCCACCGGTACCTTGACCGTGCGGCAGAGGTTTTGTTTGGCGATGGCCTGCATAACGGTGTCGGTGTCAATCTCAAAAATGGCGGCGATCTCCTCCACCGTCTTGCCCTCCTGGTACAGCCGGGACAGACGCTCCTTTTTCTTGGAACTCCAGCGCCATGCCGGGTAATCAATTTTTCGCTCCATGGTGACCTCCTTCCCGGTCAGCCTGACCGGCTCTCTGTATGTTTCCTGCTCATCCAGCAGGCCGCAATCTTGCAGGGTGCGCACAATGTACCGGCGGCTTTTGCCATAGATGGCAGCAGCCATAGTAATGGCGGCAGCCTTATCCTTGCGGCCCCGGATATAGGCGCAGATATCGCCGTCCAGCTGATCCACCGTGGGCACCTCCTACGCTCTAAAATACAGTGATGTGCGAATAAAGCCCCTAGTTTTAGTGGTTACCCGCACCCGGTGAACGGGAAAAGTGCCGCTCAGCTCCGGGTGGGTGATCTTGATCTGCTGGCTGTGCTTAATAAAAGGCACCGACACGGTGAGTAGCTCCCAGTGGGTGATCTTGATCTGCAGGTCAATGATGTTTTTGCCGTACTCGAAGTGATATAGCTTGGTTTGCTGGGCAGAGGTGCCCCAGAATAACGTGTCATCCTGAAAGAAAAACTTGGGGGTGATCGGCCAGTAATTGCCCAGGGCACCCAAGGCCTGAATGCCTGTCTTTTGGAAGATGGGGACGGCAGCCCGGGGCTGGTAGATGCCGGAGTCCAACTGCAAATTGGAGACACCGGCCTGCCCGGCAATGAAGCGGACAATATCCTGGGGGGTGGCCTGTACAAAGGTGTGGTTGACGGTGACGTCTGCCAGTAGGAGCATACCGTCCTTGAGAAGCACTTCATTGGCATACGATCCACTGGTAAAATCCGTGGCGGCATAGCCTGTGAATACGGTATCATAGCTGTCGTTGTACCCCAGCTGGAGCTGCACCCGCTCCCGGTTGGATATGGTGACTGTTTGCTCAAAAGGGCGGGTAAAGCGGAGCTTGGCCCAATCGTAGTAGGTGTCGGCGCCGGAGCCGATCTCTACCTCCACGCCCTGGGAAAAGATATAGCGCTGGGTCATGATCCTGATCTGCGGGGAAAAGAGCTGCATGGTGTCACCTCCTAACGGGACGGGGCCGCCCGGTCATCCACGGCGGGGGAGCCTGCTGTCTTGTCCCCCAGCCGGGGGGCGGTACCCCGATCCTGTGCCAAATACTGCTTGTAGTTGTCGGTCAGGCCCACTGATCCAGTAGCGGAACTGCTGCTGGCCTTGGTAGCCGTAATGACAAGGGGAGCGTACTCCATAAACTCTAAAGTGGCTGTCCACAAGTCGGACTTGGATTCCCGCTTAACGGTAACTTGCCGGAATAGCACCTTGCTGATGCCTGCCGCTGCCGTCTCTGCGGATACCATGGGCATTGGTTGGGGCACCTTCTGGCCCTTGGGCCGGAACAGGGTATGGATACGGGCCGCCTTGGCCTGAGCCTGCTCCGCCGTGGTGTCCCCGATAATCAGCTCCACCTTGACGGTGGCGTCCTCATATCCTACCGCCTGCTTAGGCTTGACAGCAGCGCCTTTGACCTCCACCTCATCGATGGCAGCCTCCCGGGTGATTTCAATGCTTTTGACCACACCGGGGAGGGTAACGCCGCCCGCCTTAATACAATTATCCTCTAAAAAGATCATGCTGCATTACCCTCCCCGGTGTGGTCTTAGAATGCGGGGACAGGGCCTCCATCATCGGAATCAATCCCGTCCTCCATCTCTTCAATGAGCTTAAACACCTTTTTCAGACTTTCTATATCATCCGGGAACACTTTGAAAATAACCTGCTGAATGGTGGTGCGCCTGCCGGTATTTCCTTGGCCAGAGCTACCGGAGCCGGGAGCGTCCACATTGGTATCCATCTCATCGAAAGCATTTGCCATGGTATTGGCGGGCAGATCAGCGGACAGTTCCATGCCGGAGTTGATAGTCTCAAAGATCCTCTGGCCCGAAAGAGTTAGGTCGGACAGGGGGCCTGTCTTTGCATCGCTGAAGGGGAGCAGGTCCCGCACCTTGCCAAAGATGTTCTTGACGGCCTCCACCGGCTTACTAGCCACCGATAGGATGCCCTCCACCAGCGTGTCCACAATGCGTTTGCCGCTGTCCTTGAACCAGTCGATCTTGGCGTTGATCCACTCCATGGCGGCGGTGAATCCGTCCTTGATGTGCTGTACGCCGCCCAGAAATCCATCCTTCACGACTGTCCATGCGGCGCCCAACGCTGCGGATACCTTGTCCCAGTTTTTCCATAGCAGGTAGATGGCGGCGATCAAGGCGAGAATGCCGATGACAATCCAAGTGATGGGATTGGCCAGTAACGCCGCTCCGAATTTCAGGGCTGCGCCCGCACCTTTCAGGAATCCCGCCCCTAGCTTAGCCAAAACCGGGGCAAGGTTAAAGGCTCCATATTGCACTAGGAACATGCCGTATTTAGCGGCACCCAATACCCCTAATACTATTGGCTTAATCTTACCAAAAGCTAAAAAGGCCGAGGACAGCATCCCAACCACAAATTTTCCAGCACCGAGAGTGGCAAGGAACGCACCAAAGGCTGCCACCGCATACATAATGTTGCTGGTCAACTCCGGGTGGGCTTGGGCAAAGGCGGCAATTTTGTTGGCCATGCCGTCTACCTTATCCATTAGCTCTATGAAACGAGGGAGCATCGCATTGCCCACCGTTTCGGCAGTGGCCTGCATCTTCTGCTTGAGCAGCTCCCAGCCTTGGGCGGGCGGGGCGTTTATCTTGTTGGCCATTTCTTCAGTGATGCTCATTCCCTTGGCCATGGAGTCATACAACGTCAGGATGTTGCCCTGCAGATGATCGGTCTTGGAATAGAGCAGATCGATAAGCTTGACGGCCTCCACCGTGCCAAAGGCTTTTTGCAGCTCTAGTTTATCGCTGGCGGTAAGCACATCCCCAAACTTGCCTTGGATTGCTCCCAGAATCTCCGGCATGGAGTTCAGCTGGCCGTTGGTATCCGTAAACTTGAGTCCCAGCTCCTGCCCAGCCTTGGCAGCGTTATTCAGGAAAGCGGTGTATTTGGTACCGGCTTCCGAGCCAGACATTGTAGCCTGCAGCATCCCTAAGATAGAAAGCTGCTCCTCCAAGGGTACCCGGGCTGACGTTGCCGTTCCGCCCAAGGCGGAGATGGCCTGGGCCATGCCGCTGCCGCTGGTCTTAAAGGCCCGAACGCTGTCGGCAATGCCTGCCGAGAACATCTGGCCAAACTCCAGATCGCTGAGGTCATTGTAATAATCCTTGTAGATCCCATAGCCGGTGGCGAATAGGTTGGTCATTTCTCCGACACTAGCCTTAGTAGCTTTGGCCGTAACACCGGCAATTTCCGTGTAACCCGCAACCCCTTCATCGGTAAGGGAAGCGATTCCCGACTTGATGTCATAGGCTGCAGTGAGAAACTCCGCTTTGCTGGTGCCTGCCCAGGTGGAGGTAAAGCTGGTGGCGGCATCCTCCAGGGCCCCCAGATGCTCTACCCCCAGGGAAGACAACTCCGCCAAGGCGTCCTGGGTGCTAAAAGTAGCCTTGACTGGTGCAATGGCGGCATCCGCCAGCTGATACCCGGTACCCATAAGGGTGACGCCGTCCCGAGCCATGTCGGCCATGCGGGAGGAGTACAGGTTAAACTTGGAGGTGGTACCCTCCACCGCCGAGCTGATCCTGGCGGCAGGGCCGGTAACCCGATCAATCATGTTGACTAGTATGGACAGCTTGTACAAGGATTCCAAAGACATTTTGTTGCACCTCCCTTCTATACAAACTTGATTTTTGGTTAATCTTGGCATATACTAATGGTGTAGGAGGTGGTAGCATGATCACTACAATCTTTACCATAGCTGGTTTTGCCTGCTTGATTGGAGCGGGTATTGGGGTGCTCATTGCAGTGCCACTAGTGGTTTATTCTTTCCCATACTATTGCTGGCTGGGATGGAATCAAGGCACAAAGGGGATTCCCAAAAAACAACCATCTGACAAATTACCGCCATTTAAAGCTATGGCACACAACGCCAAGAACGCCACCAAGCTCTATAAATCGTGGATCACCAAACAGCCCCACGGCATCACAAACTGGTAACCTTCCGCTCCCGCCACCTCGGCGGGAGCTTTTTGTTGCTATTTTTTACTCAGCGCCCGGCGCACCGCTGCGGCCATCAGGTCACGGATTTGCTCCTGGGCTACCCTAGCTTTGGCCAGGGCATCTAAAAACTCATCCATGTCCATCCGCTCCATGGGCTTGGCCCCGGGCAAAAATGTTAGAATCTCCAGACCGCCGCCCTCAATGAGGCTGCCCCGGATCTCGGCCATGCGGTCATCTAGAACTTTTTTACGGCAATCCCCTTGGAAAGCCCCAGCATGCTGGTGAGCTTGTCGTTGATGGTGAGGGCTAAGCCGGGGTACTCCTCCAGATCGGCCCGGAGCCGGTCGGCATCCTCGGGGATAATGGTATCCATTACAAAGTCCTCTGCCGCCTTGGCGGGAGAGACGGAAATCTTTTTCACCAGCCGGTCGAACGAAACTGCGCTGGGCTTGCGAAACAGGTAGGTTCTGCTGTCTGTTTCAAAGTCCTCCACCTCAATCTCCACCGTGACGGTGTACAGCTTACCGTACTTCCGGCGCAGCTTTTCCTGGGGGTCCTGTGCCTCTAGGGCCTGTGCCTCCGGGGCCTGGGTGGTAAAATCCTGGTTATCGTACA
The DNA here is from genome assembly GCA_937894185.1 of uncultured Clostridia bacterium. Classification (GTDB taxonomy): domain Bacteria; phylum Bacillota; class Clostridia; order Oscillospirales; family Ruminococcaceae; genus WRAV01. The sequence continues at coordinate 9,176 of CALCSA010000419.1, forward strand.
TGTTAACTCCTCCTTTTGCCAAATATGTTGAGACTACATAGGTTCTACACCGTTGCGGACGATCTTCCCAAACACCCCGCACTCGATGTCCACGGTGATGTTTTTATCCCCTTGGGCGGCCTTGTTGGCCACCTTTGTAATCCCCACCTTGGTAATCTCATCGATGCGGGGCCGGTCGCCGTCATTCGCGTAGGCGACAATGATCTTGGGGATCACCAGCTTATAGAGAGCCACCCCCTGCTGCTTGCAGATGGCCTCCAGCTCGTGGTAATCGTCCAGCAGCATAGACAGCTTGCAGGTGGCCTTGTAGTTGCCGGTTCCAAAGCCCCGAGGCATATTCCCGGCCCCGTACACCGCTTCCTTTTCCAATTCATCGTCATAATCGATGCTCTGGGCCTGCAGGTTTCCGGTGGGTAATTTGACGGTGATATCCGCCCAATCATAGGCTTTGCCGTTTACGCTCAGCATTTACTGCACCTCCTGTCGGTTGGGGTTGGCCATCCCAAGATCCACGGTAATCTCACGGATATAGCCCTTGGGCACAAACCGCAGGATGACATGGAGGGTCTCTTCGGTGAGGATGTCCTGCCCAGGCGGGATGGTGATGCTGCCGGAGGAGATTTCCCCCGCATCCACCATATCCATGAGCGGGGCGGCGATAAAGCTGCCGATGGCGGCCAACTCCTCCTCCACTTTGCTCAGATCAATGTCCCGGTGGAGCTGGAGCAGTGCCTCTTTGCGTACCAGCCGCGCGGCTTTGTTTAGCACCCGCACCCGCTCGGCGTACTTGTAATCGCTGCTCTCTGCCGCGAACATGTGAGGCTTGGTGACGTAGAATCCTGCCAGCCCCTCGTACCGCCGGAAGGTGAGGTATTGGGCCTCATCCAAAAGATCCAGCAGTTCCTCGATCCCTGCAGGCTCCAGCCGCAGCAGCTTGTCGGCGCTGATGGCCATAGAGCGGGTCTCACTGATGGACTGCTGCACCTTTGCCCGGGCATAGAGGCCACAGACGATCCCGGCCAGGTTGATGCTCTGGGTGGTGCCATCGATGCGCCGGTAGGCTCCACGGGCCGCCACCACCTGCAAAAAGTAAGAGTTGATGCCCTTGCGGTCAGCTACCAGAGCGGCCACATAATCCTCGACACTCTCTCCCGCCTCGGGCCCTCTGGCCTCGGCCACAAAAAAGACGGGCTTGTGGTAGGTGCTGAAAAAGGTCTCGCCTTCCACCGCCAGAGCGGCCCAGAGGTCTTTGGAGCTGACCCCCACAATGTGGACAAATTCCACTGTTTTGGTGATCTGCCGTACATGAGCCAGCGCCGCTAGAATGGACTGGTTGTCTGCCTGGGGTGCAGTGGTGAGGGTGGTAAAGAGATCCCCCGGAGCAAACCGGACATCTCCCTCCCCCTCGGAAAACTCAAAGGTGAGTCCTGTGGGGGCAATGGCCAACTTGCCGTCCACCGGCATGGTGACCTCATCGGAGTAATTGACACCGCCGTCAAAGCTGTACCGCAGCACCGCTGTATTGAGGCCGCCCCCCTTGGTGATCTGCACCCGGATATCATACTGGTTGTTGGGCTTTCCGTTGACGGTAAGGGTGCCTGTTCCGGCGGGATCTGCTGCCTCTTTACTCACTGCATCCACAGTGCCATCGGTGGTAGCAGCCACCGGGATGCAGTAGATCAGGGCCGCACCGTTTGCCACGCTGTCCATGCAGGCGTCAGCCAGAGGGGATAGCCCGAGGATGGATTGGATACGCCCTGCGTTGTAGGTGTCCTTAATCACCAGGGGCTCGGTGTAGGGCGTGGGGGACACGCCAATCTTGACGTGGACGCCGTCCCCGGAGCCGGAGCCCAGCTGCCCATCGGTGACGGTAATGGATACATCTCGCAACATCAGTATCAGCCCTTTCTACGGGGGCGGGTGCCCAGCAAGAAGGTGGCCACCGCGTCCTCATATTCCCGAGCGGTCACCCTCTTGCCGGGGCTCCACCCCGCTTTGGTCATGGCCCCGGCATGGACGGCTCCCGCCGTTTTCATCTGCTTTTGAAGCTCTTCAACGGTCTGGAGCTCCGGCTGCAGGGGGGCCGTTTTCTCTTTTGTCATGGTTACGGCCTACCTTTCCAGTGTAATATCCGCTATCTGTGTATAGGTTTTGGGCTTGTAGACGCCGCCGGTAAAGGTGACCGGCAGCTCCACGGCAATCTCCGCCTTGATGACGCTGTCCTTGCGGTCTACCCACTCGCCTTCACCCAGAGAAATGCCGATGTAATGGCCCTTGTAACGGATGCCCCGCTCCAAAGAGAGCAGAAACGTTTCAAAGCTGGCGTCCAGCTCGGCTTTGGTGGGAGCGCCCAGAACAATGTCAATGACCACTGTGCGGTCGAACACCTTGAGGTCATTTATCCCGGTATCCAGGTTTCGCACCGGCTGACCGGAATACTCCAGCGTGTCCGAGCGGATCAGCACCCCGCTGCTGGGAGCCATACATTTCTCTAGTTCCTTCAGTACATCAAACACCTGGGGATCCTGGCCCAGCGCATCCTTGCCCAGGGCGGCAGCCACCTTTCCCCGTAAGTACTCAGTACAAACACTAACCATTGCTTACCATCTCCTCCAGTGTCGCTTTGATCTCCAACAGATCATCCTCGCTGATTCCCAAAAAAGGCCGGGCGGGGATCTTTACCTTGACGCTGCCTTTAGTAATCCAGCGTCCACCGACTTGGAACCGCAGGCCACGCTTTTTCTTTGCCTTAATGAGCACCGCCTTTTTATCACCCAGCTGGTGGCGGCGGGCATAGATCACATTGGTTCCCACCGCAAATCCGGTATCGTCCGACTTGGCCCGGATGCTGTTCTTTAGGCGGGAGGTTTGCGTCAGGGTGACGCCGCCCTCTTCCTTTACCCGGATGGATGGAATCCACGCTTTCCCATCCGGGGCCTTCTGCTCTCGGAAACGGTCTCGGGTGCTTGTGCGGGCAATCTGGGCCAGCACCTCATTAGTAGCAGCGAAGCTGATATTTTTCAGCTTTCGCATGTGCCCTGTCAGCTTTCGGATATCCCCGCCTAGGGAAATACTGCCGCCCATGGCTACATCCCCTTTAAGGAGTCACGGCTAAAAATGCGAGGTGGCCCCGTCATCTGAAAGCCGGTGGCTGCCTGCCTGGAGGGAGATGCAATCCCCAGCTCCACGGTGCCCTTGGCCACCATCTCCAAAAACTTGATGGCATATTGGTATCGCTTGAGGTAGTTGTTTTCGCGGTCATCCCCGCCGCCTGCCCCGATCCGGGATACCAGATTGTAGACCGCAAGGTCCTTGGCATACTTGGAGATGATGGTGGGGGGCTTGGATAATGGCACCGGGTACCGGGCGGCTAGATATCCGTCAATTTCGGCTCCGGCATCTGCAATGGCCTGCTCAATGATGGTACTCAGTAGCTGCTGGGCCTCCTCCGGAGAGGCAACGGCCTCCCCGGAGACAAGCTGTGCCAGCAGGTCAGTTTTTAGAATCTGGCGGATGTCCTCCTCTGTGCAGTACATGGCTTAGGAGGCCGGGTAGGCGGTGGTGCCGGTGGACATGTAGGCCAGCTGCCAGAGGGTGTATCCGGCATTGCCCCGCCACTCGGTGCCGTACAAATACTGCCGGCGCATAAAGACGTTGGCATCACCCGGCTTGTCCATGGGGACAAACTCCACCGGTTGGCGCTCCTGCACCAAAAAGGGCTTGATGGGCCGGGAGGTGTCCAGCAGGAACCAAGCGGTATCCATGCCGGCCAGCTCGGGCAGCACCATCAGCTCCGCCGACTTGTAGTAGATGTTATCGCTGCCCTCGATCTGCTGAGCAAAGAGGATCTGCCGGGCTTTGCCCTCCAGAGCGGGAGCCACTACCAACAGGTTGGGGGTGATGCGCAGGGATTTGCCCTCTTCATTTTTCAGGGACATCATAGCGGCCCGGGCAGCTCCGTAGCTTTCCAGAGACAGCTTGTATTT
>CALCSA010000420.1 GCA_937894185.1 uncultured Clostridia bacterium
AAAGGGATTAAATTCGGCAACAACCCCGCCAATCTGCATATTATCGCCCTCCCGGTCACGTTTTTACTTGATGTTTTAAGAATAATGTAATAATATAGTAGGGGCGACGTGCTTGTCAATTCACTTTGGGCGTATTCCGGGACAAGCAAAGAAAGAAAAGGACTAGAGAGTTTCTTTAAACCTGCTTTGGAACATCAAACGGATTCATCTTGACAGGTTTCAAGGCGGAGGAGGAAGGAATGCTGCGCATTCTGACCGACGACAGCAAAGAAAGCTGCCAAATTTGCGCCGTTTTGATCCCAAACTGGGGGTTTGAAGATCTCTCTAAAGAAAGAAAGGATATTCAGGACTTATGATGATTCTCGTAATCAACGCAGGAAGCTCTTCCCTCAAGTATCAGCTGATCGATATGAAGAAGGAGAGTGTGTTGGCCAAGGGTCTGTGCGAGCGGATTGGCCTGACCGGCAACATCAGCCACAAGACCGACAAAGGGGTAACCGAGTACGAAACTCCCTTCCCCACTCACATGGAGGCGTTTCGGGAGCTGGTCAAGCTGCTGACCACCGGCGATCTGGCCGTCATCTCCGGCATGGAAGAAATCTCCGCCGTGGGACACCGTGTGGTTCAGGGAGCCGAGCTGTACAATTCCTCCGTGCTGATTAACAGTGATGTGCTCTCCGCTCTGGAAACCTGTTCCGATCTGGCTCCCCTGCACAATCCCGCCAACATCATGGCCATCCGGGCCTGCATGGAAGTGTTTGCTCCCTCGGTGCCTCAGGTTGCTGTCTTTGACACCGCCTTCCATCAGAGCATTCCCAAGCACGCCTATCTCTACTCCCTGCCCTACGAGCTGTACGAAAAGCATAAGATTCGCCGTTACGGCTTCCACGGCACCAGCCACCGCTATGTCAGCGACCGTCTGGCTCAGCTGATGGACTGCCCCCTTTCCAAGATGAAGGTAGTCACCTGCCATCTGGGCAACGGCTCTTCCATCACCGCTATCGACGGTGGAAAAAGCGTGGACACCTCCATGGGCTTTACCCCTCTGGCCGGCATCACCATGGGAACCCGCTGCGGCTCCATCGACCCTTCTGTCGTTACTTACCTGATGGAAAAAGAAAACCTGACTCCCAAGCAGATGGACGATCTGATGAATAAAAAAAGCGGATACGCCGGGATTTCCGGAGTTTCCAGCGACCAGCGTGATCTGATGAAGGCCGCCGGCGAAGGCAACCAGCGTGCCAAGCTGGCTCTGGATATTCAGCAGTATCAGCTGCGCAAATACATCGGCTCCTACGCCGCCGCCATGGGCGGATTGGACGCTGTGGTCTTTACCGGCGGCATCGGCGAAAACTCCCCCGAAACCCGGGAGGCCGCCTGCAAAGGTCTGGAGTTTATGGGCATCACTCTGGATAAGGCTGCCAACGCCGCCTGCCGTGGCGTAGAAGCTCTCATCACTGCGCCGGGCAGCAAGGTGCAGACCTGGGTCATCCCCACCAACGAGGAGCTGCTCATCGCCCGGGACACCAAGGTAATCGCTGGACTATAACAGCCTGAGCGTGATTGACACAGAAAAGGGACGGCAATCGCCGTCCCTTTTTGAAACTACTCTATCCGCCACAATATAGCAGGGTTCTTTCACTTGCGATGAATCAGATACTTAATAAAGGCGAGGCAGCCTAAAAGGTAGAACATGGATTCCAGAACGTTGCCTGCTACGGCAAATCCATAGGCTATATCACCGTTGATCATGGTTAGACCTCTATCATATTTATATTATCAAAGGAGGACGCCCGCGGCGTCCTCCTTTTTAGAAAGCTTAGTAGTGGCTGCGCACCTTGTAGCTGGTATGCAGAGCCTCGTGAGCCTTGTGGCTGCCGGGAGCCTCAAACCACTCTTTGTAAAGCATCTTCACCATGGGGTTTTCATGGGATTTGCGCAGCTGGCTGCTTTCGTCCTGATTGTAGAGGACGGCGGCCCGCAGAGCCCGCAGATCGGTAAAGTTGCGGACATGAGCCGGTTGAACCGGCTGCCCGCCGCCGTTGATGCATCCGCCGGGGCAACCCATGATCTCGATGAAGTGGTACTTCTTCTCGCCCTTCTTCACCCGTTTGAGGAGCTTGTCGGCGTTGCCCAGCCCGGAGGCAATGGCCACGTTTACTTCCAAATCCCCCACCTTGTAGGTAGCTTCCTTGATGCCTTCCATGCCCCGCACTTCGGTAAAGTCCACAGGGGAAGCGTCGTCTCCCGTCAGCCAGTAGACAGCGGTGCGCAGGGCGGCTTCCATAACGCCTCCGGTGGCGCCAAAGATGGTTCCGGCACCGGTGCTCTCGCCCAAAGGAGCGTCAAAATCCTCGTCGAGGAGGTTGGCAAAGTCAAGGCCGGCCCGCTTCATCATTCGGGAAACCTCCCGGGTGGTGAGTGCCACGTCACAGTCGGGAACACCGGCAGCGTTTTCGTCCTCACGATTGACTTCAAACTTCTTGGCGGTGCAGGGCATCACGCCTACCACAAAGAGATTTTTAGGGTCGATGTTGTGTTTTTTGGCGTACCATGTCTTGGAAATGGCGCCAAACATCTGCTGAGGGCTCTTGCAGGTGGAAAGGTTGGGGATAAACTCGGGGTAGTAGTGCTCGCAGAAGTTGACCCAGCCGGGAGAGCAGGAGGTGATCAGGGGCAGGGTTCCGCCGTTCTTCACCCGCTCCAGCAGCTCGTGAGCCTCCTCCATAATGGTCATGTCGGCGGCAAAGTCGGTGTCGTACACGCCGTCAAAGCCCAGACGCCGCAGGGCGGCAACCATTTTGCCGGTGGCGTCGGTGCCGATGGGCATACCAAAGGCTTCGCCGATGGTGGCCCGGATGGAGGGAGCGGTCTGAACAATGACGTGCTTTTCGGGATTGTTGAGGGCATCCCAGACCTTTTGGGTCTGATCTTTTTCGTGGATGGCGCCGGTGGGACAGACCACAATGCACTGCCCGCAGGAAACACAGGCTACATCGTCCAGATTCTGGTCGAAGGCGCAGCCGATGTGGGTATCGAATCCCCGGTCGTTGGGGCCGATGACGCCCACGTTCTGCAGGCGGGCGCAGGCGGCTTCGCAGCGGCGGCAGAGGATGCACTTGTTGTTGTTGCGCACCATATGCATGGCGGAGTCGTCAAAATCGTACTCGGGATTGAATCCGTCGTAGGCGTGCTCGTCATCCACGCCAAAGAGCCAGCACAGCCGCTGCAGCTCGCAGTTTCCGCTGCGGATACAGCTCAGGCAGTGGCGCTGGTGGTTGGAAAGAATCAGTTCCAGCGTCATGCGGCGGGACTTTTGCACCTTTTCGGTGTTGGTCCAGATCTCCATGCCCTCGGCCACGGGGTAGGTGCAGGCAGCCACTAAAGTGCGGGCTCCCTTTACCTCTACCACGCAGATGCGGCAGGCACCGATCTGGTTGATCTCTTTGAGGTAGCACAGGGTGGGGATTTCGATATTGGCGGTGCGGGCAGCTTCCAGAATGGTCATTTCCTTCGGCACCGTCAAGGACATCCCGTTGATTTTAATGTTCACCATAACCGGTTATTCCTCCTATTCCTTTACAATTGCGCCGAAGCGGCATTTTTCCATGCACGCGCCGCACTTGATGCACTTTTCGTGATCGATGACATGGGGCTGTTTGACTGTGCCCGTAATGGCGCCCACCGGGCATACTCTGGCACAGAGGGTGCAGCCGGTGCACTTCTCCGCGATGATGGTGTAGTTGAGCAAGCTCTTGCAGACCTTGGCAGGGCAGGTCTTGTGGTAGATATGAGCCTCGTACTCATCCCGGAAGTACCGGATGGTGGAAAGCACCGGGTTAGGGGCTGTCTGACCCAAACCGCACAGGGCGTTTTCCTTGATGTAGTGGCACAAATCTTCCATTTTTTCAATGTCGCCGGGCTTTCCGTTGCCTTCGGTGATGCGGTCCAGCATTTCCAGCAGGCGCTTGGTGCCGATCCGGCAGGGCGTGCACTTGCCGCAGCTTTCGTCCACGGTAAAGTCCAGGAAGAACCGGGCAATATCCACCATGCAGCTGTCCTCGTCCATGACGATGAGGCCGCCGGAACCCATCATGGAGCCGATGGAAATCAGGTTGTCGTAGTCAATGGGGATGTCCATATGCTTGGCGGGGATGCAGCCGCCGGAAGGTCCGCCGGTTTGAGCAGCCTTAAACTGCTTGCCGCCGGGAATGCCGCCGCCGATCTCCTCGATAATTTCCCGCAGGGTGGTTCCCATGGGCACTTCTACCAGGCCGGTGTTGGTAATTTTTCCGCCCAGAGCAAACACCTTGGTGCCCTTGGACTTTTCGGTGCCGATCTTGTTAAACCACTCGGCGCCCAGCAGAATGATGCGGGGAATATTGGCATAGGTTTCCACATTGTTGAGGACGGTAGGCCTACCGAACAGGCCCTTGACCGCCGGGAAGGGAGGGCGGGGTCTGGGTTCGCCCCGGTTGCCCTCAATAGAGGTCATGAGAGCGGTTTCCTCGCCGCAAACAAAGGCGCCCGCACCCAGCCGGATTTCCAGATCAAAGGAAAAATCGGTGCCAAAGATGCCTTCGCCCAGCAGGCCTAGTTCCTTGGCCTGTTTGATGGCGACTTGCAGGCGGTGAACGGCGATGGGGTACTCGGCCCGAACGTAGACATACCCCTTGTTGGCCCCGATAGCGTAGCCAGCAATGGCCATGGCCTCGATAAGGGCGTGGGGGTCGCCTTCCAGCACCGAACGGTCCATAAAGGCACCGGGGTCACCTTCGTCGGCGTTGCAGCAGACGTACTTCTGCCCCTTGGGCTGCGCCGCCGCAAAGGACCACTTCACCCCGGTGGGGAAGCCCGCGCCGCCGCGGCCCCGGAGCCCGGAAGTCTTAATTTCCTCAATCACCTGCTCGGGAGTCATCTGGGTCAAAGCCTTGCCCAAAGCCTGATATCCGTCATAGGCTATGTATTCGTTGATGTCCTCGGGATTGATGACGCCGCAGTTGCGCAGGGCAACCCGCATCTGTTTTTTATAAAAGCCGGTATCGTCCAGAGAGGCAACCTCTCCGCTTTCCTGCACAGTTTCGTCGTAAACCAAGCGGGTGACAATGCGCCCTTTGAGGAGATGCTCCTCTACGATTTCGGGGATGTCCCCCACCTTGACCATGGAATAAAAGGTTCCCTCGGGATAAACGATCATAATGGGGCCCAAGGCGCACAGGCCAAAGCATCCGGTTTGAACCACCTTGACCTCATCGCTCAGGCCGGATTTGTTCAGCTGCTCTTCCAGCGCACGAATGATGGCCGGGCTGCCCGAAGACGTGCATCCGGTTCCGCCACAGACCAGAATATGGGATCTTACCATCTGTAAACTCTCCTCCTCTTTACTTGCCAACCCGGCCAATGGTGTATTCCTGCACCACTTCGCCGCCCATCAGGTGCTTGTGGACAACCTTGATGGCTTTTTCGGGGGTCATCTTAACATAGGTGACTTTTTCTTTGTCCGGCTCCATCACTTCCACCACCGGCTCGTACTGGCAAATGCCAATGCAGCCGGTCTGCCCCACCTGAATATCCAAATTCTCTTTGCTTACTTCCTCCACCAGAGCCGAAAGGACCGGCCGGGCTCCGGCAGCAATTCCGCAAGTGGCCATACCCACAACCACCCGGGTGCCCTCGTGCTTGTCGTTGCGGATTCCCATTCCCTGTCTGGCCTTTTCCCGGATTGCCATCAGTTCTTCCAGAGACTTCATTTGCTTACCTCCTGTTATGATTGCTGATTGCCGAAAGACAGGCGCCGCAACATCCGGCCCTTCTTCCGATTCACCCCGTTTGGTACCCTGATACTGTTAAAATTTGTCAATTGCTTAACATCCCTGTTAAAAATAAAACCATCTTGAACGTGAAAGTTCGCGCTGTTTGGAACAACATCACCCGGTTTGGCTTGTCTCGGGGTTAACCCAGAACTTCCGCCTCCCCCTCAGCCAGATGGCTCCTAAGCCAGGCGACCACCGCCGGGTCGTTTAAGGGAACGTCCTCCAGGATTTCCCGCAGCGTCCGGGTATCCAGAGTAAAGGCGGCCTGATCCCGTCTGCGGGTGTAGATAAAGTCCAGATGAGGGTTGGTGATCACCAGCAGCAGAACGGTCTCCTTTATATCCCCCAGAGGGACCATGTCGATGTGATGGGTGAAGAAGTTGGCCTCCACCCAAGTTCCCACCCCCTGCTGGGAGCGGATGGAAAAGCTGCCTCCGGTCATCTGGGCCGCCATCCTAAAAAAGGGGATGCCCAGCCCCACCTTGCGGGTGGTCCGGGTGGTGTAAAAGGGGTCCTGAACCTGAGCCACCTGCTGGGGGCTCATGCCCCTTCCGTTATCCTCGATTCGGATGGAAAGGGTGCGGGCTTGGGAATCTTCCTCCACAGTGATGCCGATGAGGGACGCCCCGGCCAAAATGCTGTTCTGAACCACGTCCATCACATTGAGGGAAAGCTCCCGCATACGCCGCGCCTCCCTTTCCTTTGTT
>CALCSA010000421.1 GCA_937894185.1 uncultured Clostridia bacterium
GGATGGAAGAACATCTGGACCGCCTGTTTACATATTTCCATGCTCCCCTGTGGCTTCACGGTCTGCTCATCCAAGGAATGTTCCGCTCGCTGGGATGGGTGATCAGCGTCATGCTGCCCCCTATGGCCATCTTCTTCCCTTTGTTTACCCTGCTGGAAGACGTGGGCTATCTGCCCCGCATCGCCTTTAATCTGGACAGCAGCTTTAAAAAGGCGGGAGCCTGCGGCAAACAGGCCCTAACCCTATGTATGGGGTTTGGCTGCAACGCCGCCGGAGTCACCGGTTGCCGCATCATCGATTCCCCCCGGGAGCGGCTGATCGCCATCATCACAAACTCTCTGGTGCCCTGTAATGGGCGTTTTCCCATGTTGATTGCCCTCATCGGCATCTTGCTGGCGGGGCAGGTTTCCCAAGGGCTAGGGTCTGTATTATCAGCTCTGTTGCTGGTAGGGTTTTTGGTACTGGGAGTGGCCGCCACCCTGCTGGCCTCCCGCCTTCTTTCCCAAACCCTGCTGCGAGGAGTCCCCTCCTCCTTCACCTTGGAAATGCCCCCCTACCGCAAGCCCCAAATCGGACAGATTGTGATCCGCTCCCTGCTGGACCGCACCCTCTTTGTGCTGGGGCGGGCGGTGGTGGTGGCGGCTCCGGCGGGGATGTTCCTGTGGGTGATGGCCAATGTCACCGTGGGAGGCAACAGCCTGCTGGCCCTCTGCGCCGGGCTGCTGGACCCCTTTGCCCGGCTGCTGGGGATGGATGGCATCATCTTAATGGCCTTTATTCTGGGGCTTCCCGCCAACGAAATTGTGTTGCCCATCATCGTCATGGGATATGTTTCGGGGGGAGCCTTGGTGGAGGTGGGGGGAATTTCCCAGCTTCACGCCCTCTTTCTCGCCAACGGCTGGACTTGGGTGACCACCCTGTGCACCGCCCTGTTCTGCCTTTTTCACTTCCCCTGTTCCACCACCCTGCTCACCATAAAAAAGGAAACCGGCAGCCTTAGGTGGACGGCGGTAGCCTTTGTTCTCCCGGTGTTGATGGGCATGATTCTCTGCGCTTTGATCGCCGCTGTGGCCAGATTTATTTAGTTGCAGCTTATCTTGAAGGCATACAAATCCCCCAAGGCGCCATGACGGTACCTTGGGGGATTCTTAGGTCCGCAAACGTTTCACCCTTTCGACACTTTTCCTAAAGGGAGAGAACGAAATTGCCGGGCAATCCCACCACCTGCCAGCTCCATTTTTAGAAGAATACGCCCTACTCCTCCCCCGGCAGACAGCCCTTCCTTTGGGATCATGAGGACCAGCCAATACTAATACGCAGTGCATCTGCTGATTAACAGGAAGCAGCAGGGAATACACCCATAACTGTGCTCCCTGCCACTTTTGCCTCAAGCCTTCCATCCGCTAAAGTTTCCGGCCACCCCCAAACAGAAAGAAGAAAAAGCATTCGGGTATTATTTTTTTGGGTTTCCCTTTGGTTATTCTTGTTTTTTACAGGGGGACAAGCAATATTTCCTAATGAAAAAAGTGTGACTATTATCAGGTTTTTTCACAATTCAAGGAGTTTTCCATACAATAATAATGATACCGTCGCCTAAGTGTGGCATAGCCGGAGTGCTTAGGTACAAGGGAAGAGGTGATATCGCTCGCCTGGTTATGTGCGAAGCCGGGGGAGAAGGTCAGGATGGCATGAGGGCGGTGGCCACCGTGGTTATGAACCGGGTTCATGTCAGTGGGGGGGAATATCTGCGGACCGGTCAGGGCAGCTTGCGCAACATCATCTATCAGCCCGGCCAGTTCGACTGCATCCTCACCGAACTAGGGGGCCGGACCAATATGCAGAACATTTACAACATGCGTCCCGAACCCATTCACTACGAAATAGCCGACTGGGCTCTTAGCGGCGGAATCCACACTCCTGTGGGTGTCTGCCTGTGGTACTTAAACCCCTTCGGCCCCTGCCGGGGTGAATTCCCCGTCCGCTCAGGAACCTTCCACACCCGCGTCAACAACCACTGTTTTTACCGTCCCACTCCCTTTTACAGGCAAACATAGACTTATTATAATCAAAGATAAAGGAGCCTTACATATGTGCAACTCTCAGTACGCAAGACCCCGTTCCGGCGTTGCCTGCGGCGCCACCGTCCCGGCCACACCGGTTAATACCGCCGGTATGATGGACCCCATGGCCGATGTGATTCGGGAAAACCCCACCTGTAATTACGGGCAGGCCTGCAGCGAATACATGTCGGCTTCCCCCGACGACGTGCCTGTTCCCGTTACCCCCAGCCCTTCCATGCCTATTTCGGTGCAGCCTGCCGGACCGGGGACCCCCGTTTTTGCCTCTCCACAGCAGGCAACCGCCTACCAGACCATGCAAGCTGCGCCCCTCCAAGCCCAGCCTGCCCCCCTCTACCAAGCCCAGCCCGCTCCCCTCTACCAAGTGCAACCTGCCCCCCTCTACCAGACCACTCCTCTCTATTCTGCCATGCAGCAAACCACTCCCGCTTTTCAAACTGCCATCCTCCCCCCTATGACCTCCCAACTGACGGATAACCTACCCGAATCCCTGACCAACCCCGCCTATATCCCCGGTTTTCTGCGGGAAAACATCGGCAGCCTGGTGCGGGTGGAGTTTTTACTCACCAATAACATGACCGACCGGGTGGGAATCCTGCGGGAAGTGGGAGCCAGCTATATCATTCTGGATGCTTTGGACGGCAGCAGCAAGCTACTCTGCGATTTGTTCTCCATCCGCTTTGTCACTATTATGCAGCAGGTCACCCCGGATAACTTCCAGACAGCCCGGACCATTTACGCATCCAGCCGCTTTCAGGGGTAAGACCTTGACACCACGCGCCCACTTGATCGGTCGGGCACTTCTTTATGCTTGAAACCGATACAAAAACGCCGTGGAGCATGATGCTCCGCGGCGTTTGGCTTGGGCCCGTATGTGGCTTATCCCACCACTATAATCTCACAGGTATCATACTCCTTGGGATTGGCAACGGAAGTGATGGTAATAACAGCCTTTCCCTTTTTGTGGCAGGTGATAAAGCCCTGTTCGTCCACGCTGACCACCGAGGGATTGTTGGATTTAAAGGTGACGGAAAGATCGGTGGCGTTGTCGGGGCCAATGCTGTATTCCAGCTGAGTAATATCCCCCACAAAGGGCTCCATATCGTTGTACTCAAAGCTGAGGTAATCCACCTTGATGGTTTTGGTGGTCACCTCCACGGTGCAGGTGGCGGTGTAGCGGCCATCCTTGCTGGTGGCCGTAATAATAGCGGTTCCGGCACTTTTGGCCGTCACCTTGCCATACTCATCCACCGCGGCCACAGAGTTGCGGGAAGAAGTCCAGCTGATGTTCTTGTTGGTGGCGGTTTCCGGGTTAAAGTTGACATAAAGCTGCTGGTCGGTTCCCCGCTTCATATAAAGCTTGCTCCGGTCCAAAGAGATACCCTTGACGGCAATCTTCCCGCTCACCACCTCCACCGTACAGGAGAGGGAGTAGTCGTTGTTGGCGGTGTAGGCGTAAATCTCGGTATATCAGGTGGATTTTGCCGTCACCTTGCCGGAGGAGTCCACCGTTGCTACACTGGTATCCTCGCTCTTCCACAACAGGTCGGTGTTTTTCACCAGCCCCTTGTCGGAGGTGATTTCCAGCATATAGCTGGCGTTTTTACTCAGTGTCACGTATTCGTTGTAAAACTCGATGTAGGAGACGCTTTTCAGAGAAGCACCCGTCACTTTGTTGGGCTGAACGGCAGGCTCTACGTAATCCTGCTCGCCGCCTTTTTCCACCACTTCCAGCTGGCAGACGGCGGTGACCTTGCCGTCTGCGGTGGTGGCGGTGATTTTGGCCTTGCCCACCTTGACTCCCGTCACCTTTCCCTGAGAGGATACGGTGGCCACCGAGGTATTGCTGCTCTTATAGGTTATACCGCTAAGGTTGGCATCCTCCGGATCGGAGATCAGTTTGAGGGTGTAGCTTGCCCCCTCGTTGACTGCCAGCTCCTCAGTTTCAAAGACCAGATACTCCACCTCCGAGTTGCCGGCCGAGGTGTTGCCGGGGTCGGTAGTAGGGGCCGCACCGCTGCCCATGCTTTGGGAGCCGGTGGTGGTCACGCCGGTGTAGGCGCTTTTTAGCCCCGCTGCCAGTCCGTCGGCCAAACCGATAGCAATGGCTTGCTGATACTCCTCCTGAATCAGCTTTTCGTACTCGCCCTTGTTGGTCATAAAGCCGCATTCCGCCAAAACGGTGGGCACCTGAGCGCTTAGGGTAATGTGATAGTAGCTCTGACGGGCTCCCCGGTTGTCGCTGCCCAACTGGCTGCTGACCTGCGAGGCAATGGCAGAGGCAGTATTCTTGGCGAAGGGATAGAAGTAGTAAGCCTCGGTTCCCACGGCGGAAGCCCGGGTTCCGGTGTTGTTGTGGACGCTGACAAAGAGGTCGGCATTAAAGGCTTCCGCCTGCTTCACCCGGCTCTGAAGGCTGGGGTTGCCGGAGTTTTCGATGAGCAGGACGGTAGCGCCCCGGCTTTCCAGCTCGTCGGCCAACATTTCGGCAATGGCACGGTTGATTACCTTTTCGGGATAGGCTGCCAAAAAGCCCAAAGCTCCCGTATCCGATCCGCCGTGGCCCGGGTCCACCGCGATTCTGGCCCCATTCAGGGAAGAAGGCGGAGTATTAAACCGGAATACCAGATTCCCGTTGGAGTCGTAGTAGCCTTTATAGCCCAAAAATCCGCCGGTTTTGGCAAGGGTCAGGCTCAGGTTGTCGCTGCCCCAGGAAGCTTTGGTAAACAGGGGATTCTGGTTGAGGCTCTGGCTTCCCCCGGGGTTTTTGTCGGTGTTGTGGAAGGTGATGTCAAAGGTAGAGCCTGTGTACGCCACCTTGTAGGTAACCTTTTGGGCTGTTTTGATGGTGAGGTAGACATACCTTCCCTCGGTGCTTAGATTGAATCCGGTCATGGCGTTCCCGCCCACATAGTCGTTGCTGATGGGCTGAATATCCTTGGAGAGCACTCGCAGGCCGGAGGCCAGCTTGTAGAACTGGAAGGTCTCTCCCTTGCTGCTGACATAGGTGATCTCGTCCCCCACGGCGTAGTCCATGGCTCCTTTGGGAATGGGGTAATAGTTGGGGTTGGGAACATTGTCCAAAGTGTTGGGGGGATAGGTCCAAGCCTGGTCCGCCACCACTACCACCGGGATTCCGTTTTCCAGCTTGGCCTTCTTGTTCACCTTGACAGTGGCTCCCGTCAGGGTCTTGGTGGTTCCCTGCCAAGTGGCGGTGATGCTGATGGCTCCCAGATTCTGCTCCTGAGAGGTTCCCGCCGGGGCGGTGTAGTACCCTACAAACCGCTTGTAGTTGGAATCCCGGGCCGTTTCATCCTCGGCGGAATCGTCAATCTCCAGAGCCAGAGTGCTGCCGCCGATGGTGGCGTTTACCTGAGCGTCCTCGTAGGCCAGAGCGGAAATCTTAATGCTCATGTTGCCGTCGGTGGAGATAGCTCCGGTGGGGGCAACCTCCTTGAGGGTTTCAATGTTCCGGGTGATTTTATAGGTCAGGGTCTTATTTTTATGGATGATGGTGAATACGTTTTCCCCGCCCTGCAAATCAAAGTTGGCGGTGAAGTAGCCGGAAGCGTCGGTGGTGATCTGCTGGTCGTTGATGGTGATGGGAGCGGTGGGATCGGAGGCTCCCGCAAAGGTGACCGACGGCTCCTGTGTGGTGTAAGTGGTCTGGGTGGGCTTGGTGACGGCAAGCTCAGTGAGGACGTGCTCGCTTTTTACCTCTCCCTTATAATACTTGACCAAAGTAGCGGTAGTGTCCTGAGGGTTGGCCACCAGCCGGGACAGAGAGTTGAACACGCTGCCGGAATAGCCGGGAAGCCCGCTGGCTCGGATTACCTGCCGGGTCAGCTGGTCGGAGGAAGCCCAGCCTGAATTTTGGGTGCAGGCTTTGTTGGCGGCGTGAACCACATACATAGGCACACCGCTGCGGCGGGCCACGTCAGCCCACCAGGAAACCACTGTTTCAAAGGGTTCGTTCTGGTCGGTGAGGGAGGAAAAGGCCTTGACGGCCACAAAATCCACAGCGCCGTCCTCCACAAAGGCTTTGGTGTCGGCATTGCCGCTGCCAAGGGAGGAAAAACTCACCGTCTGTACGGCCACGCCTCCCTCCTGCTCTGCATCGCTGGCCCACACGGCGTCGGCCAGCAGCCCCACCTGAATGTTGGGGGCATAGTGGCGGATGGTGTTGCTCATATTCCGCACCACCGCCGCGGGAGTCTGCCGCAGAAAGTTATCGTAACCGATGGCCCCGCCGGTCATCAGGTAGCCGGTGTAGTTTTCTTCCTCATCGGCGGCAGGCTGGGTGTAGCCGTCGATGAGAATGGCGTCGGGTGCGTACTGTTCGGCAAATTCCCGCAGGTTGGCGGTCAGCTTGTCGATGACTCCCGCCCCCAGTGACAGGGAGGCCCCGCCGCTTTTCCCCTCAAACAGGGAGGCGTCAAAGATAGCGTAGACATGCAGCCCTTCCTTTCGGGCGGAGTCCACTACATAGTCCATGACATCAAAGCCCACGTCCAGCCGGGGAGAACCGGAGGTTTCAAAGATCACCTTGTCGTTGTAGACGGTGTCAATGATCACCGAGTTCATGGTCAGCTTGGCGGCTTCTTCCATGGCCCTGTCCACCTCCGCCTTGATGGCGCTTTCGGTGGCGGTCAGGCTTTTTAAAAAGTCGGAACCCGGCACCAGATACACCCCGCGCATTTCGCCGGGAACGTTGTATTCAGGCTCGGCGGGGTCAAAGTCCGGGGACGGCTCCCCTTCCGGCGACGAATCGGATGCTTCGGGCTTTACGGCTTGAAAGCCTCCCTCTCCCACGGCACCGGACAGAATGCCGGCGACTCCCCCCGCAACCAGGGTGAGGGTGAGGAAGATTACCCCAAGAACCAAGCCCATCTTCTTTTTACTTTTAAACATCTCACTCAAAATACGCAGCCCCCAAATTGGATGATGGAACTTCCTCTGCAAAAGACCGCTTCGCCTTCCGCAGTGATTTTCGTGTTGTCTATGGCTGATGACAGCGGGATAGCTCCAAACACAGCTTGTCCCGCAGGCGGCAGGCCCAAGGGCACCTGAAAAAGCTTTTCGGGTCAGTTTGCCAAACCTGTTTTAGCGCAGCAGGTTCTTGAGGTTCTGGGATTCGGTTCCCACATGAGCTTTTACCCCTTGCTCCGGCGCAAAGAGAGAATCGTAGCGATACAGAGCAAACCCCTTGTAGCTGTTCTGATTGCGAGCGGTCTGAACCATTCTGGCCAACAGGTCGTTGTTGTGAATCCACTCGTTTTTGCCGGTGCCGGCCCATTGGTCCGAAGCGCCCAGCTTGTAGGCGGCAAGGCCCACGTAAAGGTCTACTTCCTCGCAGTTGATCATGTTGTTCCAGCTTTCCAGAGTCTCCTGATAGGGCTGGGCCTGATTCTGGTATCCAAAGTAGATTTGCGGGCAGACATAATCGCAGTAGCCGGGAGTGGAGACGATTTTGGCTACATCTAAAAACATGGCGTCGTAGTTGTTGCCCACGCTGGATTGGGGACTGATGCCAAAGAGAACATTGGGGTCCTCCTCCTGAATAGCGGCGTAGATGGCTTTGAGCAGAGTCTCTACGTTTCTTCTGCGCCAGTCGGCTTGAGAGAGCGTTCCGCCACCATTGACATAGGCCCGGTAGGAGGCGGCGTCAAAGCTCATATCCACCGCCCCGGTGGAGGTGGAGGGATAGAAGTAGTCGTCGATGTGAATGCCGTCTACACCATAGCCGCGCACAATTTCCCGCACGCCGTTGACAATCAGGTCTTGAGCCTTTTTACTGGCGGGGTTGTAAGAGGTAACGCCGTTGTGAACGATCACCGCGCTGTCCCCGGCGCTCAGCCACTTCACCGCCGCATTGGTCTCGCAGATGGCATACTTGCTGTTGGCATTGCGGATGCGGTAGGGGTTGAGCCACGCCTCAATCCGCAGGTTTCTGGCGTGAGCTTCCTCCACCATCATGGCCAGAGGGTCAAAGCCGGGATCGGTTCCCTCGGTGCCGGTGCAAAGGTAAGACCATGGGTAATACTGGGACTTGTAAAGGGCATCGGCAAAGGGCCGGACATGTACAAACACGGTGTTGAGCCCATAAGCGGCAC
>CALCSA010000422.1 GCA_937894185.1 uncultured Clostridia bacterium
TGAGCGGGAATGTGAGATTGCCAAGGAGTGCGGCGTGGTGTTCCTCAGCCAGATCGGCGGAACCCTCAAGAGCGGCAAGCCCCACGACGGCCGCGCCCCCGACTACGACGACTGGAGCCTCAACGGCGACATCATCGTCTGGAACCCTGTGATGGAGCAGGCCTTTGAGATTTCCTCCATGGGAATCCGGGTGGACGAAAAGAGCCTGACAGAGCAGCTTAAAATTACCGGCTGCGAGGACCGCCGGGAGCTGATGTTCCACAAGCTGCTGCTGGAAGGCAAGCTGCCTCTCACCGCAGGCGGAGGCATCGGCCAGAGTCGGATTTGCATGCTGCTGCTGCAAAAGGCCCACATCGGCGAGGTGCAGGTCAGCGAGTGGCCCGCCGATATGGTGCAAGAGTGCGCCGACAACGGCATCATCATCCTGTAATGGCTTCAAAACAGGGCGAGGCTTTCTTTTTATAAAAGCTTGTCTAAAAAATCTGGAATTTGTCAGGAAACAGTTGCATTCAAATAAAAAAAATGGTATGATAACTCGTAGCCTTTAACGCCTAGATAGGCTTTCAGCACCAAAGTGGGAGGTGAATGAACCAATGGCAAACACCAAAACTGCTAAAAAGCGGATTAAAGTCATCGCTGCCAACACGATGCGCAACAAGGCATATCGTTCCAGCCTGCGCACCGCCATCAAAAAAGCGGATGTGGCTTTGGAAGGTGGCACTGAGGATACCGCTCAGGCGGTACACAGCGCTCTGAAAAAGATCGATCAGGCCGTCACCAAGGGTATTCTTCATAAGAACACAGCGGCGCGCAAAAAGTCCAAGCTGGCCAAGCGCCTCAATCAGGCAGGTTAAGCGTCCGCTTTATGATTTCTGCCGGCAACGGCAGCCCCGTCTTTCCTCCACCGAGGAACGGTGCTGCCTTTTTGCGTTTTCTTTATTTTAATGCAGGAGGTAACGCTATGCTTCACAAGCAGCGCCAAAAGCTGGCCGCCATTAAACTGGGGGATCTGGGAGCCGTTGGGATTTTTGCAGGCGCCATTGCTTTGCTGGTACTGGTGGGCTTTTACGTGGTCGCCCGTTTGGCTGGGGAGCGTGCCTACCGGGAAAAGTGGAAAGATTACGTGGATTGTGGCTGGGCTTAATTACAACCACACAGCCCAAGACGGATGGGGAGATTCTCCCACCCGTCTTATTTTTTGCCACTTGACTGTAGAATCGTGCTGAAATATAGCGAATAGTATAATGATCTGGACTGCATCCAGCCTAATGGGACGCATAAACCCCGCCGGTACTTACGCTTGGCGGGGAAAGCCTGCGGTGTGGATGAGAATTCAATGGGAACGCCCATATTCCTTTAGTCGGGCGGTTTCCCGGCTGATAGGTGCCGCTCTGACCTTCGGTAACTTGACCGGGAAAGGCAGCCACGTTTTAGGAAGAAGTCTGTGAAATCTCGTAGAATATTGTAGAAATATAACAAGTGGTATAATGCTTTGGACTTGCATTCGTGACAATGCATTAGGATGCTAAAGGCATTCCCAACAGAGCATGGTGTATTGCAAGGGGCGGCACACCGGAATCCACGGCAATGCCATATATCCTTTCTGTGGGGCGGTTTCCGGGCCTGTGGTAGCTGCATCGGCTTCGGGCCTTAGTCAAGAAAGGCAGATACTCCCGGTTTTGGATGTTTGACGAGGCAGCCGGTTAAAATTGGGAAAACCGTTAAAATTTGTAGAATACTGTAGAAATATAACCAATCGTATAGTCCCGCAGGGTAGATGCAGCAAAAAACCGGCCTTCCTTTGAACAGGAAGGCCGGTTTGGCGTAACAAGGGGATCAATAGAGGATGGAGAACCCGGTGGAGTCGTACTTGTCGGAACCGGTGCCTGCATCGTAGTCAGAGGAGTAGCTCAAGGAGGTGGAAGAGCTGCTGTCACTGTAATCGGAGGCAATGGCGTTCTTCAGCTTAAAGCGACCAACCACGCCCTCCAGCATCCGGGCCTGTGCGCTGATCTCCTGCGCGGAGGCAGCGCTTTGCTGAGAGGTAGCGGAGTTTTCCTGCACAACGGAAGAAATCTCGGTAATGCCTTGGGTGATTTCCGCGATGGACCGGCTTTGAATTTGGGAGGCCTGACTGATGGCGGCCATGTTGGTGGCGCTGATGGCAGCGATTTCCGCAATGGAGCGCAGGCTTTCGTTGGTGGCCTGCACGATCTCGTTGCCTTCCTCCACCTTGTTCACGCTGTTTTCGATGAGGACTGCCGTTTCTTTAGCGGCTTCGGCGCTCTTGCTGGCCAGATTGCGCACTTCGTTGGCCACAACGGCAAAGCCTTTGCCGTGCTGCCCCGCCCGGGCTGCTTCCACAGCGGCGTTGAGAGCCAGAATGTTGGTCTGGAAGGCAATATCATCAATGACTTTGATTACCTTGCTGATGTTTTGGGAGCTTTCGGAAATCTGCCCCATGGCCACAGTCATTTGCTCCATGGACTTCATACCCTCGTCCATGTGGGCTCCGGCTTTTTGCATGTCGGCCGCGGCTTCTTCCGCCTGCCGGGTGTTTTGCTGAGATTGCCCCAGAACCTCGTTAATGGCGGCGGAAAGCTGTTCCAATGTGGCAGCCTGTTCGCTGGAGCCGGTGGCCAACACCTGTGCACCCTGCGCGATCTGCTCGGAGCCGGTAGCCACCTGAATGGATGCGGTGGAAACTTCGCCAAACATACTGTTCATGTTTTGCAGCATGGTGTTGAGCGCGTTGCCAATGGTGTCCCGAGGACTGATGGCGGGAACTTCTACCGACAGGTTACCGGTAGCCACCTGATCCAGAACCTTGGTCTTTTCCACCAGAGCATCAATCATGGCGATAAAGGCTCTGGCCATCATGCCGGTTTCATCCTTGGAGAGAGCGTCCTTCCGAATGGCGTTGACGGCCTCATCAGAAAAGCTGAAGTCCCCCTCTTTGCCTGCCTGCTCCATAACGGTGACGATTCTGCCGATAGGCCTTGCCACCGCGCCCGAGTTGAGAAAGGCCAGAAAGATACCCAGCGCTGCGGCGCCCACGGTCCAAGCCAGCAAGACAACAAGCAGGAGGTTGGTGGTTCGGGTTCCCGATACCGATGTGGCGGTGGCGAGGGACTTTGCGTTGCCCACCATGGCGGAAATTTCCTCTTCCAGTTGGGTGACAATGGAACCGATTTCCACCAGCTGCTGCTGAATGGCATCGTGGTTCTTGGTCTGAACTGTCTTTAAGTACTGCTCCAACTGAGGGAGATAGAGAGTCTCGTAAGTAGTGCGGACAGCGGACATGTAGCTGTCCTCTCCCATGACGGCCAGATACCCGGCCACTGCCTCGTCCATAAAGTAGCTCTGATAGTAATTCAGTTGCTCCAACGCTTTGGCGGAATCCGCGGGATCGTTCATCTCAATGTAGTAATCCCGGTAGGCGATCCGCTCCTGCTGAAGGGTGACTTCCATCTTTTCGGCCCAGTATTGAGCTTCCAAAGGCCCGTTCAGCAAGTTGGTGGTGTTGGCATTCAACTTCCTGAGACCATAAATTCCCAGTGCGCCTACCACAGCGGCCAGCAGCACCGTGATCATAAATCCTACCATTAGTTTGGTTCGAATCTTCATGTGTCGATAGACATTCATTTTGTTTCCTCCAATTACCTTCATTGTAAACAATATACAATGGATATTATACTACTATTTTACTATACATTCAACACATCTCCGCCCTTTTAAAGCCTATGCTGTTGGGGAAATTGCGGCGGTATTTCGGTGGCTTGAAATCTGCCCAAAGATACCGCGGCAGGCGCCCTTTTTTGGTATATTCTATCACCGGGCAGAGGGTTCGCTCCGCTCTGCGAAGATTTTTCAGCTCCAATATATGGCTTTACCTCCGGGAAAAGATGAGAAGGAACTTCCTGGTTACCCCTGAATTTTTTATCAGGCTCAAAAAAGGTACTGAAACTAAATCGTAAATAGATTGCAAATTGCCTTGGAAGGAGTTATAATATTGTGATGAAATCGCCATTGGAAAATAGACCTCCAAG
>CALCSA010000423.1 GCA_937894185.1 uncultured Clostridia bacterium
ACTCCAACAACCGCCAAAAGCTCAACGAAGAAATGATGGAGCTTTACAGTAAAGAAAACTATAACCCCATGTCGGGTTGTTTGCCTATGCTGGTTCAGTTTTTAATTCTCTTTGGCATCATCGACGTGGTTTACAAGCCGCTGAAGCATATTTTGCGGCTGCCGGCTGAGTTTATCGCCGAGGCCCAAAGGATTTTGCCCGATATTTCCCAGTACAGTGCCAAAGCCATGTCTTCCCACCTGCCCATTGTCAAGGAACTAATCAGCAACCCCGAACCCTTTATGAACCTGAGCTATGGGCCGGAATGTGTAGTCAAAATTCAGGAATTCGCCCCCAAGCTGATGTTTTTGGGGGTCGACCTCATCGGTCAGCCCGAAACCAGCATGTTTTTTGACCTGTTCAAGGGAATCTTTAACCCTGTGATTCTCATCCCCATTTTGTCGGGTATCACTTCCCTGATGCTTTCCTTCAACACTTTGAAGAATACCTCCGCAACCACCGAGGGTCAGGCCGGAGCCGGCAGCATGAAAGCCATGATGCTGACCATGCCCATTTTTTCCACCGCCTTTACCTTTAGCGTGCCGGCCGGCGTGGGTCTGTACTGGACCTATTCCAACATCATCGGCTTCCTTCAGAACGTTGTGGTTTACAAATTCTACAACCCCAAAGATATGGCCGAAAAAGCACAAAAAGAATTTGAAGAACGCAAAGAGCAGGAGCGTCAGGAACGCATAGAAGCCAAAAAGCGAGCAAAGGAACAGGGTGAGGAAGACCCGAGCTCCCTTTCCAAAAAAGAACAGAGCCGCCGCAAGTTGGCGGAAGCTCGCAAACGGGACGCGGAAAAATATGGCGAGATATACGAGGATGTCAGCGACGACGATTTGTAACATTCCCGCCTAGAAATAAGGAGAGAGGCGCATGGTAACCGAAATCATCGAAACCGGTAGAACCGTTGATGAAGCCATTCGTTCGGCGTGCCAGAAACTGGGGCATGATCTGGAAAGCTGTGATTTCGAAATTATCGATTTTCCCAAAAAGGGCTTTCTGGGACTGAAAAATATCCCTGCAAAGGTACGTGTCTACCTCAAAGAAGAAGTAATCCGGGCCAAAGAAAAGGCTGCGGCGCCGGCTGCGCGGCAGACCGAGCCCAAAAGGGCGGAACCACAGCCCCGCCCGGAAGAACGAGAGAGAAGAAAGCCAAGGCAGGCTGCCCCGGTCAGAGCAAAAGAGCGGCAGCCCGAAGCAAAGGCTGCGGAAGTGACAGGTTCGGACGAAAAAGTTTTGATTGGTGAGGGCACCATCACCCCCGAAATGATGGAAAAAGCAGCGGTAGCCACCGCTTATCTGGAAGGAATTTTCCAGCATCTCAACCTTAGCGAAGTCAGCATCCATTCTATTTGGGAAGAAGGGGGCGTCTGCCTTTCCGTACAGGGCAACGGTCTGGGGGCCATCATCGGCCGCCGGGGCGAAACGTTGGACGCCCTGCAGTATCTTTCCGGTTTGGTGGCCAACCGCATGGAAGGCGACTACCTGCGCATTACCGTAGATTGCGGCGATTACCGGGTCAAACGGAAGACTACTCTGGAGGCTTTGGCTCACCGGGTGTCGGAGCAGGTACTTAAAACCGACATCAGCAAGACTCTGGAGCCGATGAATCCCTTTGAGCGGCGCATTATCCACGCCACCGTCTCCACCATTGAGGGCGTCAGCTCCACCTCGGTGGGCGAAGAGCCCAACCGCCGGGTGGTCATCACCACGCCCACCGCCAAAAGCAACCGCAGAGGCGGAAAATCCTCGTCGGGGCGTTCCGACCGGGGAGAGCGGCCGGAGCGCCGGGGCGGCAGAAGCCGGGATCGTGACCATGATCGGGATAGAGGCAGCGATCGCCGCAGTAGCGGCGGCGGGAAAGGCTTGCGGGAGCAGCGCAAACCGGCAGCATATCAGCCGGTCAAAGACCCCGGTTCCCCGCCCAGCGAGGCCGCCGACCAGCCTTTGTACGGTAAGATCGATCTGGAATAGCAGTGTTGTGAGGGAGTGGGGGTGTAGCCCTTCTCCCTCTTTTTATCCGCGGATGTCAGAAGCTTCCTGAATGGGCCCGACCTTTGTCAGGTGAAGAATGCAGAGTATTGAACCGGGCTCCTTGCCTTTGTGGCCGACGGCTTAGCAGCCCGGGGAAATGGCAGCCCACAGATGGCTTTCTCGCCTTTGGCGGCAATGGACTCGGAGCCGCGGGAGGATCATCTTTTCGCGCAAGATCACGGCTATTGGGTTAGAAAGCAGGTTCCATCCGGCGAGGATGCCGATAGCAGCAGCAAAACTTGGGGGAACAGTCAATGTCCATTTTACAGCAAAAAACCATTGCGGCCATATCCACCCCCTCCGGTGTAGGGGCGGTGGGGATGATTCGCCTCACCGGAAAGGATGCGCTTTTGGTGGCGGGGCGGATTTTTACACCCTTGGACCCGGAGCGGAGTCTTGCGCAGTTGGGAGGATACAGCGGCGTTTTGGGTAAAATCCACCGTTTTGACGGCACACCGGTGGATGAGGCGGTGGCCTTTGTCTACCGATCCCCCAAAAGCTACACCGGGGAAGATGTGGTGGAGCTTTGCTGTCACGGCGGAACCTGGGCGGTGCGGCAGGCGCTGCGGCTTTGCCTGGAAGCGGGGGCATCTCCTGCCGGGCCCGGAGAATTCACCCGCCGGGCCTTCCTCAACGGCAAGATGGACCTTGCTCAGGCCGAAGGGGTAATGGACCTCATCGGCGCCAAGGGGGAGGCAGCTCTGCGGGCGGCTCTTTCCATCCGGGAGGGCAGTCTTTCCCGGCAGGTGGAGGCCTTTTCTCAGGCTCTGCTGGAACATTCCTCCCACATAGCGGCCTGGTCCGATTACCCCGAGGAGGATTTAATTCCGGTAGATGCGCAGTTGCTGCAACAGGAGCTGGAGAAGCTGCTGTCCCAGCTGGATTCCCTGTTGGCCAAAGGGGAGCAGGGCCGCCTCATCCGGGAGGGAGCCGCCACCGCCATCATTGGCAAGCCAAATGTGGGCAAATCCACCCTGATGAACCTGCTGGCGGGGGCCGAGCGGAGCATTGTCACCCAGATTCCGGGAACCACCCGGGATGTGGTGGAAGAAACCGTCACCGTTGGGGGGATTTTGCTCAACCTAATGGACACCGCCGGCATTCGGGACACTCAGGACATGGTGGAAAAGATTGGCGTGGAGCGCTCCTTAAGCCGGCTGGAAAGCGCGGATTTGATTCTGGCGGTGTTTGACGGCTCTGATGTACTTTCGGAACAGGACGGCAAACTTCTGGAGCGGTTGCGGGGCAAGCATTCTATCGGGGTGATCAACAAAAATGATCTGCCCTCCCGCATCGACCGGGAAAGGATTCAACAGTCTCTGGGCCGGGTGGTGGAAATTTCCGCCTATACCGGTAAGGGCCGGGAGGAGCTGGAGCAGGCGATTCTGGAGGTACTGGAGCTCCATCAGGTGGATGCCACCGAGACCATGGCCATGGGAGAGCGGCAGATGGACTGCCTGCGCAAGGCGGCGGACTCGCTCCGGGAGGCGGTGGAGGCTTTGGGGCAGGGAATGACTCTGGATGCCGTGGGGGTCTGTCTGGATGGGGCGCTGGACAGCCTGCTGGCCCTCACCGGCCAACGGGTGACCGACGCTGTGGTGGATCAGGTGTTCTCCCGGTTTTGCGTGGGAAAATAGTGGGCTTTAGACTAAAAGGCGGGCGGCATGGTTGCTGCCCGCCTTTGTGATGGCTGGGCTTTTCCACGGTCAGGACACCCCTTGTGGAAACAACAGGGGGCTGCTGGTCCATGGCGTAGCCTTGCGTTCCGGCGGATGGCCCTTGCCCATTGCCTGACATCGGCAGGAAGGGGGCTTTTCCGCGGCCAGAGCCCCCCGTGTGGAAAAAGACGGGTGTACGGCTAAAAAAGGGAGGAGCAGGGTGGCCGAAGCGGTCTCCAAATAAAGGGGTGAACTTACTATAGGGCCAAAACGGCTGCGGGAGGTAAAAACCTTCCGCAGCCGCTTGATTGAAATGTTGCTGTTCGTGGTCTTGCTTTTCTCCGGGGATTAGTATTTGTCTTCACCCAAACTGACGGCAAAAGCATCGGTGAAGGCAGCTTCCTCTTCGGCGGCGTGGTCTGCCGCCTCATAGTCCAGATACCCGGAGCTGTTGCTTTGTTGCAGGCGGAACTTGGAAATTAAGCCCTTGAGCAGGCCAGACTGACTGGAAAGCTCCTCGCTGGCGGCAGCGCTTTCTTCCGAGGTGGCGGCGTTGGTCTGAACCACCGCCGAGATTTGATCCACTCCCTGATTGATTTGTTGAATGGCAGTGGCCTGATCCTGAGAAGCTTGAGCGATTTTGTTGATCAGAAGGATGGCTTCCTGCGTTTCCTTGGCGCTTAGGATCAGAGCCTTTGCGGTGGAATCCGCCACCTTGGTGCCATGCTGTACCGCCGCCAGACTCTCCTCAATTAAAACGGTGGTGTTCTTGGCGGCATCTGCGGATTTTCCGGCTAGATTGCGGACCTCGTCGGCCACCACGGCAAAACCTTTTCCGGCAGACCCGGCTCGGGCAGCCTCCACCGCGGCGTTGAGGGCCAGTATGTTGGTCTGGAAAGCAATGTCGTCAATAATCTTGATGATTTTAAAAATTTCCGAGGACTTGTGGGTGATCTCGCCCATGGCGGAAACCATATCCTTCATCTGGGTGTTGCTGTTCTGAAGTTCGGTGCCGGCGGATTCCGCTTTTTGCTTGGCCAGATTGGCGTTTTCGGCGTTTTCCTGTACCTGACCGGTCACTTCGGTGATGGCGGCAGAAAGCTCTTCGATGGAGCTGGCCTGCTCGGTAGCGCCTTGGGAAAGG
>CALCSA010000424.1 GCA_937894185.1 uncultured Clostridia bacterium
AGCACCACGATGGGGCGGCGGGCCAGCACCTCCAGCCGGGCGGGAAAGCCGGCCTGCCCGATCCCCTCTACAATGTCGGCGTCGGTGACGGGCAGCCCCCGGGTCCCGGCGGCGCGAAGGGTTTCCACCGCCACCGAAGCGTTGAGCACCTGATGAGCCCCAATGAGGGGAACGGTCAGCTCCAGCCCGTCATACACCATCTTGGTGCCGAAAAAGTCCATTCCCTGTACCTGCGCCTTTGCCGGAAGGATCAGCCGGTTGCCTTCCTCGGCACAGCGGCGGCGCACCACCTCCAAGGCGGCAGGGTCCTGCTGGGGATAGCAGACGGTGATACCGCCGGGCTTTACAATACCGCACTTTTCCATGGCAATTTTATCTATGGTGTCCCCCAAATGCTCGGTGTGGTCCAGACTCAGGCTGGTGATCACCGACACCACCGGCGTCCCGATGACATTGGTGGCGTCAAAACGGCCCCCCATCCCCACCTCCAGCACCACCACATCCACCTGGCGGCGCAGGAAGTAGTCGAAGGCCACCGCCAACAGCGTCTCAAACTCCGAAGGGGTATCCCCTTCCCTGTCCAGAGCCTCCCAGTGGGCTTTGACCAGAGTGGTGCTTTCGGCCAGATCCTGAGGATCAATCATTTCCCCGTCCACCTGAATCCGCTCTCTGAAGTCCAGCACAAAGGGGGAGATGTACAGGCCTGTCCGATAACCGGCCCGGGTGAGGGTCCGGCTGACCATGGTGCAAGTGGAGCCTTTGCCGTTGGTTCCGGCCACGTGGATGAACCGGAGATGT
Organism: uncultured Clostridia bacterium; assembly: GCA_937894185.1. Lineage (GTDB taxonomy): Bacteria > Bacillota > Clostridia > Oscillospirales > Ruminococcaceae > WRAV01. Next base: position 799 of record CALCSA010000424.1, read on the forward strand.
TTTTCGGGATTGCCCATCCGCTTTAGCAGCTGCTGAATCCGGCGCAGGCCGGGTTTGGAGCCAAAGCGGTCAATGCCATGGATAAACTCAACGGATTCCTGATAGTTCAACGCGATCCACTCCTGTCTGAAAACGGTGGTTATGCCGTTTTCGTATCCTCTTGCAATGTATTGGCGGGCAGAACCGCTCCCAACTTATCCCGAATTGCTTTTTCCAGACCGGGCAGGTTGTAGTTGTTGAGCTTTAAATAGGGAATTTTGGCTGCGTCCATCACCTGAAAGCCCAGTTCGCTGTTATAGTCGGCGTTTAAAATGGCCATGACCGGCTTTCCGCCGGGCTGACTGAGCAGAAGAAAGGGGATGGTTTCTTTGGAAAGCTTTTTGCGCAGAGCATATCGGCGCTTTTCCTCCTGTGCCTGCGCCACCAGATTGAGAGAGACTCTGGCAGTCACCTGCAGGTTTACCTTCTGGCAGACGGTGCGCAGATCGTTGTACATGGCAAGCTCTTTCTTCCCCAAAAAGGTAAGAGGTTCCACCGGGGGGATGGGTTTGCCGTCGGAATCCCGCACCGCCACCACTATCATGGCGAAAATACAGCCTAAAATACCTGCTACAAGGATAAACATAATTGCCGGCAATGCGCTTCACTCCTGTGTTTAAGTTGTGGACGAGAAAGACATGTTTTGTCGGACATCCGCATATGTTGTATTGTATGGCGCGAATATTTATGGTGAGGTGTTGTTATGATAAAGCGTCTGTTGGCAGTGGGGCTGTGTTTGCTGCTGGTTTTGTCCTCCGGCGTGGCCGCTCTGGCGGATGAGATCGGTGTGGACCTCAAACTGGATGAGGACCTGCCGGAAGCGGTACAGGTTATTTCCCTGGCGGAAGATTCCATTCCCGTCAAATCCGCCATTTTAATGGATCAACAGTCGGGCCGGGTGCTGTTCGAGCAAAACGCCGACGAACTTCTTGCCCCCGCCTCCATCACCAAGGTGATGACGCTGTTGCTGGTGATGGAAGCGTTGGAGGAAGGCAAAATCACTCTGGAGGATAAGGTGGTCTGCTCCGAGCTGGCCGCTTCCATGGGTGGCTCCCAAATCTGGCTGGAGCCGGGGGAGGAAATGACCGTTGACGAACTGCTGCGGGCGGTTTCCATCGCCAGCGCCAACGATGCATCGGTGGCTCTGGCCGAGCATGTGGCAGGCAGCGAACCTGCCTTTATCGACCGGATGAACAAGCGGGCCACCCAGCTGGGGATGCAAAACACCCACTTTTACAACTGCACCGGACTGGATGAAGAGGGGCATCTGACCACCGCCCGGGATGTGGCCCTTGCCTCCCGGGAGCTGATTTCTCATTCCCTGATAGCCGAGTACTCCACCATCTGGATGGATGAGCTGCGAAATGGAGAAACCCAGCTGGTCAACACCAACAAGCTGGTTCGGTTTTATCCCGGGGCCACCGGACTTAAAACCGGAACCACCAGCATTGCGGGCAGTTGCCTTTCCGCCACCGCCACCCGGGAAGGTCTTTCCCTCGTCGCCGTGGTGCTGGGTGCCCCCAACTCCGACACCCGCTTTGCCTCGGCCAGAGGCCTGCTGGACTACGGCTTTGCCAACTATGTTTCGGTAACGCCGCCTTCCATCACCGACCGCCTCACCCCTGTCAAGGTGCTCCACGGGGTGCAGGATAACGTGATGCCGGTGTACACTTCCCCCGGCAGCATTGTGGTAGAAAAGGAGCTGGAGGACACCATTGAGCAGGCAATCACCC
>CALCSA010000425.1 GCA_937894185.1 uncultured Clostridia bacterium
CTTGTTGGGGTCGATGTGCAGATAAACCTTTTGATTAATATTGTATTCGGCCAGACCGATCTGCTTTGCCAAAAGCTCTTGCCTGCCCACGGTTAGGGTGACCAGAGTTTCGGACCCCGCAGGCTGACTGGCGTAGATACTGGCCTCTATGGCTCCTTCAAAGGGTTCGGTCTCAATGCAGACCTGCTCGGGGCGAAGTCCGATCACGCAGGAAAACTCTTCTTCTGGCATGGGTTCGTCGGTAAGATACTCGCTTTCATAGACGTGACTGCCCAGATCGGAAACCACATGAAGCCTGCCTTCCTCCATTTTTCCGGTGGCCTGAATAAAATTGATTCGGGGATTCCCGATAAAGTCGGCAGCCTGCAGATCGATGGGATTCATGTAAAGCTCCATAGGGGGTGCTACCTGAGTGAGAACTCCTCCGTTAAAAAGGGCGATTTTGGTGGACATAGTCAGAGCCTCTACCTGATCGTGGGTGACGTAAATAATAGTGGTTCCCATCTCGTTGTGCAGCCGCTTGAGCTCGGAGCGCATGTCGATGCGCAGCTTGGCATCCAGATTGGAAAGGGGCTCATCCAACAGCAGCAGCTTGGGGTCGGAAGCGATGGCCCGGGCGATGGCCACACGCTGCTGCTGCCCGCCGGAAAGCTCGTTGGGATACCGGTGGGAAAGCTCGTCGATCCGCATCAGCTTCAGAGCGTTCATCACCTTGTCGTCAATGTCCTGAGAGGACATCTTTTTGATCTTTAGGCCAAAGGCAACGTTTTTATACACCGTCATATGAGGCCAGAGAGCGTAACTTTGAAACACCAGATTCAGGCCCCGCTTGCTGGGTTCTTCGTAGTAGGCATCGTCGCAGTTGATTACCTCCCGGCCATCCATCAGCATCCTGCCGTTCTGAGGCTTCTCCAGCCCGGACACCACTCGCAGGGTGGTGGTTTTACCGCAGCCGGAAGGCCCCAGCAAAGTCATAAAGTCGCCGTCCTCAATCACAAGATTGATATCCTTGAGCACGTGGTTGTCGCCATAAAATTTATCGATATTAATAAGCTCTATTCTACTCATAATCAGAATCCTTCCGTATTCATCATTCAGGATGCTTTGCTTAACCCCAGCTCTTGCCAATATCTGCGCCAAAGAACTTGTATGCGACCCAATAACAAAGTAGCACAAAGGCCAGTACGCAAACCGAAACAGCGTCTGCCATCTGAGGCAGGGCGTCCTTGTTATAGGTATAGGCAAGATAAGAAAGGGTGCGGTTCTGGGGGGTGATGAGGAGAATAATCAGATCCAGTTCTTTGGCAATGCTGATGAACACCAGCATAAATCCGGAAATAAACCCTTGCTTGGCCAAGGGGATAATAATGCTTGCCATCCGCCGCCAAAAGCTGGCTCCCGCAATATCGGCGGCTTCCTCCAGCTCCACGCCGATCTGAAGCATGTTGGCGGTTCCCGCCCGGCTGGCAAAGGGAAAGTGCTTGACTACACTGGCCAGCACCAGAATGGTAAAGGTTCCGTACAAAGAGGGAATCAGCCCTCCCAGATGGGGCACACTCCACATGGACAGATAAATGGCAGAAAAGGCGATGGCCGGCATCAGATAAGGAATAAACACCAGCTGCTCGGTGGCTTTTCCATACCATTTGCCCCGTCCCCGGGAACTGATGTAGCCCAAAAACTGCCCCGAAAAGGCGGTGATGATGGAGGAGATAATGGTGAGCTTAATGGTATTGGACAGCGCATTGATAAAATCGGGATTGCGGAATATACCGGGAACATGATGGGATTGGCTTTCCAGATCCAACTTACCGATCCAGTTGTAAAGAGTGAGGTTATCCCGTGCGTAGCCGTTGCCAGTGCTGATCTGGAAGGTTTCCAAAATCAAAATCAGCATGGGAAGAACCATGGCCAGCAGCAGAAATACAGCCAAGAAGATCAGCAGAGGCCTCTTGGCCTTTCCCAAAGGCATGGGGGTGTGTCTGGTTCCCTTACCCCCCATGGTTTCGTAGGATTTGCGGGTTCCCACCATCCGCTGGTTGGCAAATATAGTGCCGGAGGCCATCACAATCAGCAGAATTGCCATGGCGTATCCCAAGCCTGCCTGACGGTTGTTGATAGCGTCGTGCATCTTGGTGGAAAGAGTAAAATATCCGATTCTCGTCCCCAGATTGGCCGCCACACCAAAGGATCCCACCGCCTTGGACAAGGTCATGATGGTGGAGGAGAGAACAGCCGGAGTCACCAGCGGCAGGGTGATATGCTGCAAAATCTGTGTTTTGCTGGCTCCCTGAATTTCCCCCATCTCCTCCAGCTCCGAGTTGACCGAGCGCAGGGAGGAGGAAACCATTATGTAGGAGAAGGCATAATAATGCAGGGTCATCACCAGAATAATAGCGATGGGACCGTAGGCCAGCCAGTCGGGAATGGGTATTCCAAGGCCGTACAAAAATCCCGGAGAGCCGCTGCGGGCGTTGCGGAACATGGCCAGCCAGGACATGGACTTGCACCAAGAGGGAATCATGTAGGGGATGATGATGAGCATCCCAATAAAGTCTTTACCGGGCAGGTCGGAGCGAACCATCAACCAGGCCAGAAGAGACCCCAAAGGCACCGAGATGACTGCGGTGGTAATGCCCACCAGCAGAGAGTTGCGCAGGGGCTGCCACAGCAACGCCGAAGAAAGGTTGCTGGCAAACAACTGCTTCCAGTAGTAAAGGGTGAAGTCTCCCACCTGACCGTCTACCCGCCGCAGCTCGCTTTGAGCCAGGGTAAAGGTGGTTTGCACCATCTGCAACAGGGGAATGATGATGAGGCAGATTAGAACAGTTAGGGAAATGAATACAATCATATTAAATGGGTTGGTGACCACATTCAATACAAGATTTCGAAGCCGCTTCCCTGTGAGTGGTTTTCGCTTTGGTTTTGCCATACCAACACCTCTTTCTTGTGATAGATTTGCCACCACTATCCCCTGTATTGTAATTCCGTGCTTGCGGCGGAATAAAATCTGCGACAGTTGCCCGCGGAAGCAGGACTTTGCCGGACTGCACCGGTCAGAACGTTGCGTCACCACATTCATAGCCGCGGAAGAATGCGCTGGTTCGGCCAAACTTCTAAAGGCGCATTTTTCGGCAACGTTTGCGAGACCGAAATGCATTGAGGTGTCCAAGGCTTCGTAAACGTTTGCGTATTATGGTATATTATAGAATACTATTTGGTATTTGTCAAATGTTATTTATATATTTTAAACTGAGCGCAATACAATTTATGGTAAATATCACCATTTTGTAATAATTCCCGGTGAGTTCCCCGCTCCACCAGGCGGCCTTGATCCATGACCAGAATCAAATCGGCGTTCTCGATGGTAGAAAGACGGTGAGCGATAACAAAGCAGGTTTTGTCCTTCATCAAACACTGCATGGCCTCGTTGATTTCCAGCTCGGTGCCTGAATCCACATTGGAGGTAGCCTCATCCAGAATCAGCATGTTGGCGTCGATCAGCATGGCTCTGGCAATGGTCAGCAGCTGCCGCTGCCCTTTGGAAAAGTTCTCGCCGCCATCCTCCAGCGGGGTATCATACCCTTGTGGAAGCGACAAAATATGTTTGTGAATTTTGGCGGCTTTGGCAGCGGCGATCACCTGTTCCCGGGTGGCGTTTTCGTTTCCATAGGCGATGTTCTCGTACACCGTGCCGGAAAACAGCCAGCTATCCTGTAACACCATGGCGTAGGAAAGCCGCAGGTCCCGGCGCACCGCATCCCGGATGTCGGTGCCGTCCACCGTGATCCGCCCCGACTGCACATCGTAAAACCGCATGAGAAGGTTGACGATGGTGGTTTTTCCCGCGCCGGTGGGCCCTACAATGGCGACAATACTGCCCTTGGGTATATCCAGGGTGATGCCGTGGAGCACCTCCTCCCCTTTGGTGTAGGAAAAGGCGATGTCCTCCAGCCCGATGTGACCCTCCACCTCGGGGAGGGGAAGGGCGTTTGCGCTGTCGGGGAGCTCGGGCTCTGCATCAATCAGGCGAAAAACCCGTTCGGCGGCGGCCGCGGCGCCCTGCACTTCGCTGACAATGTTGGCGGTTTCCCGAATGGGGCCGGAAAACTTGCGGGAGTAGAGGATGAAGGAGGAAACTGCCCCCAGTGTGAGATGCCCCGACAGACAGAGAATAGCCCCCATCACACTGCCAAAGGCCAGCGAAATGTTGTTGATGAAGTTGACCATAGGGCCTAACAAAACGCTTTTGGCATCGGCCAGATAAAAGGCGTCCATGGCTTCGCTATTTTTCTGTTGAAAGCGGCGGAGCATGGCATCTTCACAGCTGTAGGTGCTGACCGCCAGCCCCGCTGATATGCTCTCCTCAATCAGGCTGCTCAACTCCCCCAGCTTCTTGGAGCGCCTGCGGTACAGGGGATGCATCCGCTTCATCTGCCAGCGGGAAACAACGGTGGTGACGGGGACACTGACCAACACCACCGCCGACAGGGCGGGGGAGAGGATCAGCAGCATGACAAGGGAACCCAGCACCGTCACGGCGCTGTTGGAAATCTGAATCAAATCGGTGGACAGGGAAGTGCCAATGGTGTCCACATCGTAGCAGATGCAGCTGATGATGTCTCCCACCGGATGATTGTCGAAGTAGGAAACGGGAAGCTGCATCAGGTTCTCAAAGATATCCTGCCGCAAACATCCGGCGACTGCCTGACTCAGGCGGATGAGGATGAGGGAGAGCAGGTAGGAAAGGATCGCCGAGGCTCCGTAACAAACCAGCATAAGGATGCAGTTGTAAAACACGGCGGGGAAATTCACGCCGCCTGCCTGAGTTCCAATGGCATCGATGGCGGCTCCCGACAGCAACGGAACCATCAAAGCCAGAAGGTTAGAAGTAATCATTACCAGAAAGGCGGCTGTGATCACCATCCGCCGCCGGGCAAGATACCGCCAGAACCAACGGAGCATAGGCAGCATTTTGGTTTGGAAAGAACTTTTCACAGGGCGGCACCTCCCATCTGAACCCGGACGATTCTGCGGTAATCATCGCACCGCTCCACCAGTTCCTTGTGGGTGCCGGAATCCACCAGACGTCCCTCCTCCAGCAGCAGGATGTGGTTGGCTCCCCAAATCGCACTGATCCGTTGGCTGACAATCACCATGGTGGTAGTTGCGTACTCCCGAGCAATGGCCTTGCGCAGGGCGGCATCGGTTCTGTAATCCAAGGCGCTTTGCGCATCATCCAGCACCAGAATCTCCGGGTTGGCTGCCAATGCGCGGGCGATGAGAAGACGCTGCTTCTGGCCGCCGCTGAGATTGGAGCCCCGGATGTCCAGCCGGGTATCGTAGCCTTGGGGCAAGCTCTGGATAAAATCAGAAATTTGAGCGGTTCGGGCTGCCTTTTCTACATCTTTCCTGGGAATATCCCGCAAAAAAGAGATGTTTCCGTAGATGGTGTCGGCCAACAGCACATCGTTTTGGAATACCGCCCCAAACCGCAGCCGCAACTGATGAAGGGGGATGCTCCGCAGGTCGTCCCCATCCATGCGGATACAGCCGGAGTCCACATCATAAAAGCGCATACACAGGCTGACGAGAGTGGTTTTTCCGCTTCCGGTGGGGCCGATGATTCCCAGAGTTTCCCCCCGTTTGAGGGCAAAGCTGATCTCCTCCAGGTCGTTGAGGGCTTTATGGTAGGAAAAGGATATATTCTCGCAGGAAAGATGGAGCCCGTTGTCCACGTGATCCGGCTCACGCAAGGGCATTCCCACAGGGGTGCCCATCACCTTGTTGATCCGCTGAGCCGATGCGCTCCCCTTGGACCAAAGGATAAAAATCTTGCGGATGGAAAGCACGGCATTGAGGATAATGGTGAAGTAGGAGAGGAAGGCCATGATTTTTCCCGGCTGGGTCAGTCCGGCGTTGATGCGGAAGGCTCCCAGCAAAATCACCAGCATAAACCCGGTGTTAAGCAGAAAGGTCATGACCGGGGCGGTGAGGGAGATGACCAGTCCTGCGGAGGTTTCCGCCTGCCGAACCTGTTGATTGACCTGCTCAAAGCGGGAAACTTCCCAATCGGTTTTAGAAAGAGCCTTAATCACCCGGATTCCAATGGAGCTTTCCCGCACTACCCGCACCAAGTCGTCTATTTTCTCAGTTACATCGGCATAAAGAGGAATGCCCTTGCGGGTGATATGCCAGATCACCAAAGAAAGCAGGGGGACCAGAAGCAGCAGCACCATGGCCAGATTGGGTTCCAGTTGAAAGGCAAAGAGCATACCTCCCAGCATCAGCAAGGGGGCGCGGATGCCAATGCGCTGGGACCGCTCGATTAGCTGGTGGACGTTGTAGGTATCGGTGGAAAGGCGGGAGATGAGGGAGGAGGCGGAAAAGCTGTCCCGTTTGTCGGCGGACAAAAACAGGATGTGCTCAAACAGGTCATACCGCAGTCGTTTGGTGATATCCCGGGTACTGGCGGCGGCCATCCGGTTGGCCTTTACGTTAAAGGTAAAGGCGATCACCGAACAGAACACCATCAGCCCTCCCGCCTTTAAAATCAAGGGGACATTCCCCGTCGGCATAAGGGTATCCACAATATAAGCCAGCAGCCATGGGATGATCAGGTCCATCAGCGTCCCTAAAAACTTGATGACCAGCCCCAGCCCAATCCGCATCCGGTAAGGTTTTATGTAAGCACCTATGGCCCCCACCAAACATCACCTCACAGGCAAAAAAATATTAAAACGTTTGCGTTAAACTTCTGATAATATTATAGATGGAACCGAAGGCAAATGCAATCTATAAAGTACATAGCAACAAAAATAGTTAATGAATGCAATTGTTTTATATAAAACATAATTATGTTGTGGGTGATTGACAACAAAAAGCTTTATGTGTATAATGCAGTTGACGAAAACGTTTACGAAATGTTGGAGCGGTGCTCCACATGGGGTGATCACAGTGAGGAGGCGGTATGGATGAAAAGCTTTGCCATTGAACATATTTTTTTTGATGTAGGGGATACCCTGCGCATCACCACCGATATTCCCGAGCATCGGCGCAGAGCCAAAGAGCAGACGGTGGAGCTTTTGGGGCTGACGGAGGACCCGGAAATTTTTGCAAAAAAGATCAATAGCCGTTATGAAGAATACCGCAATCACGCCACCAAAGATTGGGTGGAGCTGCCCGAGGCGGAGCTGTGGACCCGGTGGCTTGTTCCCGAACTGGACCCTGAGGCGGTGGTCCCCCATGCGGTGGAGCTCACCTTTTTGTTTCGGCAGTTTAAAGGGTATCGGGTGACGGTGGACGGTGCTATGGAGGTGGTGCAGGAGCTGACTCGCAGGGGCTACAAGCTGGGGATTATCTCCAACGTCATCACATCCCGGGAACTGCCCGACTGGTTGGAGGAAGATGGCTTCACCCCTTATTTTCATCCGGTAGTGCTCTCCTCCCACACCGGAATCCGCAAGCCTGACCCTAAAATTTTTCAAATCGCGCTGGATCAAATCCCTGTGCCTGCCCGGCAATGCGCCTACATAGGGGACAACGCCGAACGGGATATGGGAGGCGCTTATCATTCGGGATTTGGAATGCGGATTCTGGTGGATCACAAGGGGACTTTACCCCGGAAGTTTACCGAAGAAACCCAGCCTCACGCCATCATCGGCGGTTGCCGGGATTTGCTGGAGCTGTTTCCCGCCGCACCGCAGGCGCAGGTTCCGCCGGTGTATTCGGCAGAAATCCACGCCTAGTATATACTTGGGAGGAAAGAATATGAACACGGTGATCAAAGCCATCTTTTTTGACTTAGGAAATACCCTGCGAATTCTACATAAGAATCCCGAGCATCAAGAGGCGGGGAAAAGGGAGTTTGCCCGGCTGGCAGGCACCGATCTTTCCCCCGATGAGTTTCTGGAAATGATCGACGACCGCTACGAAGGCTACCGCAAATGGTGTTTTCGCACCCAGCGGGAGGCAACGGAAGCCGAGCTGTTTACCAAGTGGCTTCTTCCGGAATATGATCGGGACAATGTGATAAAACATGCGGCGGACATGGCCTTTCAGTACCGGCAGTGCACAGGCAAGCGGCTGGTGGTTCCCAACGGCCGGCAGGTGATCGACACCCTCCACAAACGGGGGTATCGTCTGGGCATCATCTCCAACCTCATCACCTCCGGGGAGGTTCCGAACTGGCTGGAAGAGTCGGGGTTGGGCCGGTATTTTGACCCGGTGATTCTTTCCTGCGTCTGTGGCCTGCGCAAGCCGGGGGTAGAAATTTTCCGTCTGGCGGCGCAGCAGGCAGACCTTCCCGAGGAGCAAATCGCCTTTGTGGGGGACAACATCAACCGGGATATTCTCGGTTCCAAGGCGGCGGGATACGGAGTCAACGTGCTGTTCACCAACCCCGAAACGCTTTCCCACAAACCCATCACCGACGCCAATCGCCCCGATGCCGTCATCTTCCGGTTCATCCAGCTACTGGAGCTTTTTCCGGGAGCACCCCATGTCAACGCAGAGTTCGCGGCTTACGAAAATAAATAGGAGAGGAGAATCCTGATGGCTGTTTTGGGGCATGGAGGAAACAATCTGGCCGAAGCGGTCCGGGCATCCTATCACACGGGGCAGGTGGATTACTCCA
>CALCSA010000426.1 GCA_937894185.1 uncultured Clostridia bacterium
GCAGCCCCAGCGAGCTACTGATGGTTCCCATGGATGCCACCCTCATCTCTCAGGTGCTGATCAACCTGCTGGAAAACGCCATTAAAAACAGTGAGGAGGGCGCTTTGGTTCTGCTCACCCTCAAGAAGAAGGGGCAGACCGCCCGGTTTGAAATATCCGATCACGGCAGGGGCATTCCCGAACACCTGTTGAACAATCTCTTTGAAATCTACTCTCAGGCAGAGGACCGGGGCGCCGATTCCTCCAAGGGGCTGGGCATCGGCCTTTCCATCTGCAAGACCATCATTCAGGCCCACGGCGGAGAAATTCAGGGCTACAACCGGGAAGAAGGCGGCGCGCGCTTTATCTTCACCCTGCCCTTACAGGAAGAACAGGAGGTCCATCATGAATCGTAACACCCTGCAAACAGCCATTGTTGTGCTGGCCATTTTGCTGATCGCCGCCTTTATTCTGCCTTTGATCTTCAACCTGTTTTTGGGGACGGTCTGGCTGGCGATTCGGCTGATCTTCCTGTTGGTGCTTGTCTACTTTATTGTCAAGTGGTTCCGGGGGAGGCAGCCATGAATCATCCCATCACTGTGCTGGTGGTGGAGGACGAGCGAGCCATCGGAACCCTGTTAGGCGCTATTCTGGACGCCCAGAAGTATCGGGTGCTCTTTGCCACAAACGGCGCAGAAGCCCTTTCCATGGCGGCCTCCCACACCCCCGACATCATTCTGTTGGACCTTGGCCTGCCGGATATGGACGGCATGGATGTTCTGATTCAGCTGCGCAAATGGTTTGACCTGCCCATCATTGTGGTGTCCGCCCGGCAAAAGGAGCAGGAAAAGGTGGCGGCTCTGGACGCAGGTGCCAACGACTATGTCACCAAACCCTTTGGCAACCGGGAGCTTTTGGCCCGGATGCGCACCTCCCTGCGGCAATATGCCCGGATGCAGAACTCCCGCTCCCAGCTGGACAGTGAGTTCTCGGTGGGGGAGCTCCACCTCAGCTATGCCAGACGGCAGCTTCACATCGGGGGGGAGCTGGTGCACCTCACCCCCATTGAATACCGGATTGTGGTGCTGCTGGCCCGCAACGCCGGCATGGTGTTGACCCACGACCACATCCTCAAGGAAATTTGGGGCCCCTTTGCCAGTGACAGCCAGCTGCTGCGGGCGAATATGGCCAACATCCGCCGGAAGATCGAGCCCAACCCCGCCGATCCCCGGTACATCCTCACCGAGGTGGGGGTGGGCTATCGGATGATTGACGCCGAGCGCTAGAGCTCGTCCAAGGCCCTTCTGACGCCTTTGGGCACATCTCTGTCGGGTTTGCTTTGGATTCCCCGCAAACACCGCAGACCGGCCTTTCCCCTTGCCTACAGAGCCGGTCCCCCGCCGGCAGCATATCTCGCTATGCCAAAGACTCCCTTTCTTTCCGTGGATGTAGGTGTTTGGGCCGCATCCCGAGAGCAAGGGGGCCTTTTTTCAGGTGGTGATTGCCCGACATGGAGAAAGCCAGCGCCCCAAGGTTTTTCCATCGAAAAAGCCGCCTTGACGGCGGCTTTTTGTGTTGCGCTAAACTTACACGGGATGCACTTGTTGGGCCGGGATCGCGTGGGCGCTGTCCACCCCGTACTTCTTGTTGGAGCGGGACTCGAAGAACTTGGGAGCCACTTGAGGGAACATGGCCAGAGTCAGAACGTCCTCTTCCTGCTCGTTGTACTTTTCGGGCAGCTCAGCCTTGAGCTTTTCCAGCTCGGCGGGAATCAGGTCGGCGGGACGGCACTCAATGGGCTCGTCGTCGCCGATAATCTTCCGGCGGAACTCGGGATCGATGGGGGCGGGAGTGCGACCGTACTCGCCCCGCACCAAAGCCTTAAACTCCTTGGAGACCATCTTGTAGGGTTCGCCGGCAATGACGTTGAGCACCGCCTGAGTTCCCACGATCTGAGAGGTGGGGGTGACCAGAGGGGGATAACCGGCGTTTTTGCGGACGTTGGGAATCTCGTTGAGCACCGTCTCCAGCTGATCGGACTTTCCGGCCTGAGCCAACTGGCTGATCAGGTTGGAGAGCATGCCGCCGGGCACCTGATAAAGCAGGGTGTTGGCGTCTACCCCCAACACCTTGGGGTTGAGCAGGCCGTTTTCCAGATATTGATCCCGGAGCTTGGCCACATGCTCCCGCACTACGTTGAGCTTCTTCAGATCCAGTCCGGTGTCGTAGGGAGTGCCCTTAAAGGCGGCGACAATGGACTCGGTGGGAGCGTGGGAGGTTCCCAGGGCCAGCGGGGACATGGCGGTGTCGATGATGTCTACCCCGGCTTCGGCAGCCTTGATGATGGCCATGGAAGCAAGGCCGGAGGTGTAATGGGTGTGGAGATGCACCGGAACCTTGAGGGTGGATTTGAGGTCCCGCACCAGCTCGTAGGCGGCGTAAGGGGTGATCAGTCCCGCCATATCCTTAATGCAGATGGAGTCGGCTCCGGTCTGCTCCAGCTCCTTGGCGTACTTGACAAAGTACTCGTTGGAGTGGACGGGGCTTAAGGTGTAGCTCAGGGCAACCTGTACATGGGCTCCCTCCGCCTTGGCGGAGCGGATAGCGGTTTCCAGATTGCGGATGTCGTTGAGAGCATCAAAGATGCGGATGACGTCGATGCCGTTTTCCACCATCTTCTTGACAAAGTACTCCACTACATCGTCGGCGTAGTGGCGGTAGCCCAGCATGTTCTGCCCCCGGAAGAGCATCTGCATCTTGGTCTTGGGCATGTGCTTTTTGATGACGCGCAGCCGCTCCCAGGGATCTTCGTCCAAAAAGCGGATGCAGCTGTCAAAGGTGGCGCCGCCCCACATTTCTACCGACCAGAAGCCCACCTCGTCCAAAGCCTCCAGCATGGGGAGCATATCGTCCAAAGACATGCGGGTAGCGATCAGACTCTGGTGGGCGTCCCGCAGGACGGTTTCACATATTTTAATGTTGGCCATATTGCCGTTCTCCTCTCGCTGTGGTTTAGTTGAGCGAAACCAGCAGAGCGCCGGTGTCCACGGCATCCCCCTTGCTGACATGGATGCTGGCCACTGTGCCCTCCGAAGGCGCTACAATTTCGTTTTCCATCTTCATGGCTTCCAGAATCAGAAGGACGTCGCCCCGCTTGACCTACA
>CALCSA010000427.1 GCA_937894185.1 uncultured Clostridia bacterium
GCAACGGTAGACAAATGGGGACAGAAAAACTTAATTGTTCGCGTCGTCATCACTAGAGCCGACGAAAAAAATTGTGGTATCCTCCTTTACGTTCTATAACATGGGAAAGAAAGTCGAACTTTAAGAACAAATGGAAAAGAGGTCATCAAGACGGAAATGCCTGGTAAGGGCGATGACAGCCTTGCTTTCCCGCTCTCCATCAATGACGAAAGCGTTTCCTTCACGATCATGAACTGGAACAAGAACGGGATCACACTAAATTTAAAGGTGGAATCCGGTAAGCTGGAGCCTCATCCCACTTCCGCTTTTTGGCACTTAATTCGCTCATATTGAAGAGCTGTAATGATCAAGCTATCCATATATAAGGAGGATACTACAAATGGTAGTCAGAAAGAAGAAATCAATGGACGCCAACAATGCGGCCGCGTGGGTTTCCTACGCCTTTACCGAGGTTGCCGCCATCTATCCGATTACCCCTTCCAGCCCCATGGCCGACTATGTTGACCAATGGTCCGCTCAGGGGCAGAAAAATGTCTTTGGCAATCCTGTCAAGGTGATTGAAATGCAGTCCGAAGCCGGTGCTGCCGGTACCGTACACGGCTCCCTGTCCGCCGGTGCCCTCACCACCACTTATACTGCTTCTCAGGGCTTGCTGCTGATGATTCCCAACATGTATAAAATTGCAGGCGAACTACTCCCCGGCGTGTTCCACATTGCTGCACGAGCCCTCACCACTCACGCCCTAAATATTTTTGGCGATCATGAAGACGTTATGGCCTGCCGTCAGACCGGCTTTGCCATGCTGGCTGAGTCCAACCCTCAGGAAGTCATGGATCTGGCTCCGGTTGCCCATCTGGCTGCCATCGAAAGCCGCGTACCCTTCCTGAACTTCTTCGACGGATTCCGCACCTCCCACGAAATCCAGAAGCTGTCCGTCTGGAACTACGAAGATCTGGCCGACATGGTGAATAGGGGTGCCGTGGAAGCGTTCCGCGCTCACTCCATTAACCCCAACCATGGCATTACCCGCGGCTGCCATGAGAACGATGACACCTTCTTCCAGCATCGGGAAGCCAGCAACAAGTTCTATGAAGCCGTTCCCGGCACCGTTGAAAAGTATATGAATCTCATCAACGAGAAGCTGGGCACCGACTACAAGCTCTTTAACTACTACGGCGCTGCTAACCCGGATCGGGTGATCATCGCCATCGGTTCCATCAACGACGTGGCCTCTGAGGTGGCAGATTACCTGAATGCTCGCGGCGAACAGGTGGGTCTGATTACCGTCCGCCTCTATCGCCCCTTCTCCGCGAAACACCTTCTGGCTGCCATCCCCGCCAGCGTCAAGAAGATCGCTGTGCTGGATCGCACCAAGGAACCCGGCGCACTGGGCGAACCCCTGTATATGGATGTGGTGACCGCTCTGGCTAAGGCTGGCCGGGACAACATCACGGTTATCGGCGGCCGCTACGGCCTTGGTTCTAAGGATACGCCTCCCGCCTCCCTCTTCGCCGTCTACGAAGAGCTGGCCAAGGATGCTCCCAAGGAGCATTTTACCGTGGGCATCAACGACGACATCACCTACCTGTCTCTGGAAGAAAAGCCCGCGCCCAACACCTCGGCACCCGGTACCATTGAGGCTAAGTTCTGGGGGCTGGGCGGTGACGGCACCGTAGGCGCCAACAAGAACTCTATCAAGATCATTGGTGACCACACCGACAAGTACGTTCAGGCGTACTTCCAGTACGACTCTAAGAAAACCGGCGGCGTCACCATCAGCCATCTGCGCTTTGGTGACAACCCCATCCGCAGCCCCTATTATATCAACAAAGCGGACTTTTTGGCCTGTCATACCCCGGCCTATATCACCAAGGATTTCCCCATCGTCAACGACATCAAGGATGGCGGAACCTTCCTGATCAACTGCCAATGGTCTCCCGCGGAGTTGGAACGGCAGCTGTCCGCCGGCGCGAAGAAATATATCTACGACCACAAGATCAACCTCTACACCATTAACGCCATTGCTCTGGCCAAAAAGGTGGGGATGGGCAAGCGCACCAATACCGTCCTCCAGTCCGCCTTCTTCGCCCTGTCCCAGGTTCTGCCTCCCGAGGATGCCCTCCAATATATGAAGGATGCGGCCAAATACTCTTACCAGAAAAAGGGTCAGGACGTAGTGGACAAAAACTGGGCCGCCATCGAGGCCGGGGCCACCGCCTTTGTCAAGATCGACGTTCCCGACAGCTGGGCCAACGCCCAGTCTGACGACACCCAGCAGGAGCTGAAGGGCCGTGCCAGCACCGTCAAGCTGGTGGACGAAGTGATGCACCCCATCAACAAGATGGACGGCTACAATCTCCCCGTTTCCGCCTTCGAATCTATGGTCGACGGTACCTTCCCCACCGGAGCCGCCGCCTATGAAAAACGCGGTGTAGCCCTCAACGTAGCGGAGTGGATTCCGGAGACCTGTATTCAGTGCAACCTGTGTTCGTTCAGCTGCCCCCACGCCACCATCCGCGCCTATGCACTGGATGCTGATGAACAGGCTGCCGCTCCCGACAACATGAAGATGTTGGATTTCAAGGCAGGCTCTGGCAAGGGCAAATACCAGTTCGCACTGGCCATCTCTCCTCTGGACTGCATGGGCTGCGGCGTCTGCACCAACGTCTGTCCCACCGACTCCCTGAAAATGATGGATCTGGATATTGAGATGGATCAGCAGCCCGTTTTCGACTACTGCGTGGACAACGTCTCCGTCAAGGAAGAGCTGGTAGATCAGACCGTCAAGGGCAGCCAGTTCCAGACTCCGCTGCTGGAGTTCTCCGGCGCTTGTGCAGGCTGTGCCGAATCCACCTACGCCCGAATCATCACGCAGCTCTACGGCGATCACATGATCATCTCCAACGCCACCGGCTGCTCCTCTATCTGGGGCGGTACTGCGGCCACTTCTCCCTACACCGTCAACAAGGATGGCAAGGGTCCCGCATGGGCTAACTCCCTGTTTGAGGACAACGCAGAACATGGTTTGGGTCTGTACTACGGTCAGAAGACCATCCGGGATGCGTTGAAGGACAGAGTGGAACAGCTGGCAAAAACCACGGACAATGCCCATCGCAAGGCCGCTGCACAGAAGTGGCTGGACACCTTCAACGATGGCAACACCAACCAGACTGCTACTACCGCTCTAATCGAAACGCTGGATCCCCAGTGTCCCGACTGTGCCGCAATTCTGGCGCAAAAGGATTACCTGAACAAAAAGTCCTGCTGGATCTTCGGCGGCGACGGCTGGGCCTACGACATCGGCTTCGGCGGCGTGGATCACGTCATGGCCTCCGGCGAGGACATCAACATCTTTGTCTTCGATACCGAAGTGTACTCCAACACCGGTGGGCAGGCCTCTAAGGCTTCCAACATCGGACAGGTGGCACAGTTCGCCTCTGCTGGTAAGGCACTGTCTAAGAAGTCTCTCTCTGAGATCATGATGCAGTACGGCTACGTCTATGTGGCTCAGGTGGCCATGGGGGCCAATCCCGCTCAGTGCATCAAGGCCATCGCCGAGGCAGAAGCTTATCCCGGCCCCTCTATCGTTATCTCCTACTGTCCCT
>CALCSA010000428.1 GCA_937894185.1 uncultured Clostridia bacterium
GGTGTGGGGAAAGGTGCTCTCGACGGGTAGAACTGTATAGCCTGTACATTGGGAAGTGATGTTGCAAGGTCAGCGGCTTGGCCTTCCTTCCTCTTCTCGGGTGGGTGGGTAAAAAAAGACGGCTGAAACTTCAGCCGTCTGCAAAGCCATGACTATTTGAAGAAAAGGGGCAGAGGCGCCAGAAAGATAATATCCTCGCGCTGGGCGGCGTCGCCTTCGGCCAGAACACAGGCCCTGCCCACGATCTCGCCATCTGCATGAGTGACCAGCTGCTCCAGAGCATGGATGCTCTCGCCGGTGCTGATGACATCGTCCACCAGCAGCACCCGCCGGCCTTTAAGGTAAGCCATATCGTCGGCATCCAGATACAGCTTTTGCAGGTTGGCGGTGGTGATGGAGTTTACCTGCACCTCCACGGTATTTTTCATATACAGCTTCTTGCTTTTGCGGGCCAGCAGATACCGCTTGCCCGACTGGCGGGACATCTCGTAAGCCAGAGGGATTCCCTTGGATTCCGCAGTGATCAGCACATCATACTCCGGTACCAATTTGAGCAGCTCGGTGGCACAGGCCACGGTAAGCTCTACATCCGAAAACATCACAAAGGCGGCGATGTCCAGTGTTTCGTTGACCGGGCAAAGAGCCAGTTCCCGGGTCAGTCCGGCCACCTGTAACGTATAGGTATCCTGCGACATGTTTATGAACCCTTCTTTCTGTTAATGGGTGAATGGATCGGGCGGTTGGCAAAGGCAATCCACCCGAATGTTAGAAATGGCAATTGACAAGGTGGCAGACCAACGCCTTTGCGCCGTTCAAAAAGCAAAAGCCGGGAATCCAGAGGGAGTGCGGATCAGCCGGGAGGCCAACCCAGTTCCCGGCCTGCCAGCAGGTGAAAGTGGAGGTGGGGCACACTTTGCTGGGCGTCCTTGCCGCAGTTGCTCACCACCCGAAATCCGCTGTCCAGCCCCAGCTCCTCCGCCAGTTTGGCGATGACCGTCATCATATGGGCGACGAGGGGGGCGTTCTCCGCCGTGACTGCGGCGACACTTTCGATATGCTCCTTGGGAATCACCAGAAGATGAACGGGAGCCTGCGGCGAAATGTCGTGAAACACAAGGCACAAGTCGTCTTCGTAAGCCTTTTGAGAGGGGATGGTACCCTCTGCGATGCTGCAAAACAGGCAGCTCATGCAAATCCCTCCGTTTTTTGTGTGGTTGCAAAAGCAGGGGAGCGGTTACAGCCCCAGCTGGGCCCGGACCACATCGTTGGCAACCGCCAGCGCTTCGTCCACCATATCGGGGCGGGTGGCTCCGCCCATGGCGTTGTCGGGGCGGCCTCCGCCGCTGCCCTCTGCCTTTTGGGCGACGGCCTGCACCAGCTTGCCGGCGTGAATACCGGCGGCCACGGCTTCTTTTCCGGCAAAGGCCAGCAGAGTGACCTTGCCCTTGGGATCCTTCTTATCGTTCATGGCGATGACTCCCACAATGTCGGGATGTTTGTCCTTGAGGGTGTCTGCCGTCTTTTTGAGAGTGTCCACGCTGTCCACGTTGAGCAGCATGGTAAGCAGGCGCACCGGCCCGATTTTGGGCATATCGTCGGTGAGGGCCCCAGTCTGCTGGGCGGCCAGCTTTTGGGTCTGCTCCTGCAGCTGTTTTTGCAGAGCCTTGACCTGAGCGGTGAGAGCACTCACCCGGGAGGGTACTTCGGGAATAGCGCAGGATTTAAGCTGTTCGCTGGCCTCCCGCAGCAGAGCCTCCTGCTGCTCGAAGACGGCCAGAGTGTTCCATCCGGTCACTGCCTCAATGCGGCGGACTCCGGCGGCCACACTGGATTCGTAGCGGACTTTAAAGAGCCCCAGCTGGGCGGTATTGCCTGCGTGGATGCCTCCGCAAAGCTCAATGCTCTGGCCGGAGATGTTGCAGACCCGCACCATCTCGGAATACTTGCTGTCAAACAGGGCAAGGGCTCCTTGAGCCTTGGCTTCCTCAATGGATTTTTCCGAAACGTTTACGTCAAGGCAGTCCAGAATCATGCGGTTGACTTTCCGCTCCACCTGTTCCAGCTCCTGTGGAGTGACGGCAGAAAAGTGGGTGAAGTCAAAGCGGCAGACATGCTCGTCCACCATCTGGCCCGCCT
>CALCSA010000429.1 GCA_937894185.1 uncultured Clostridia bacterium
CCCGGGCTCCTCCGCCACCTTGCGGGTCAGCTCCTGCCGGGGGGCGGCTTTGAGAATCCGGTCGGCAGCCTCCAGCACCACCTGCGGGTCAAAGTGGCCCGCCACCGCCAGCGTCATATTGTGGAGATTATAAAAGGTATGATAGCAGCGGTACAGCAGGTCGGCGTCAATTTTGGCAATGGACTCCACCGTTCCGGCAATGTCGGTGCGCACCGGGTTTACATGGTACAAAGCCCCCAGCAGATTGAAGTACACCCGCCAGTCGGGGTTGTCCTCGTACATGCGGATTTCCTGCCCGATGATGCCCTGCTCCTTTTCCACGGTCTGAGGGGTGAAGTAGGGGTGGGTGACAAAATCCAGCAGAATCTCGATGCTCTCCTGAAAGTGGTCGGTGCAGGAAAAGAGATAGGCGGTTTTGTCAAAGGAGGTGTAGGCGTTGGCGTTGGCCCCGGTTTTGGCATAACGGGCAAAGGCGTCGCCGTCCTCGCTTTCAAACAGCTTATGCTCCAAAAAGTGGGCGATGCCGGCGGGAACTGTGACAAAGTCGGCGCCGGCCTGTGTTTTAAAGGTCTCGTCCACCGATCCATAGTTGGTGGCAAACAAAGCGTAGGCGCTCTGGAATCCCTCCATGGGATAGAGCAGGATGGTCAGTCCCGAAGGGTGCAGAATCTTTTGATACTGTTCCCCAATCCGCCGGGAGCCAATGGTTTCCTTCATTGCTCCTCCTCCTTTCCTTTCAGGAAGTAAACGGTATCCAGTTGAACGGTCTGCGCGGCTTGTACCAGTTCCTCCCGGGTGATGGCGTCCAGAGCGTCGGCGTCCTCCTGTGGGGAGACCATCTGCCCCCGCAGAATCTGGGCCATGTACCACCCCTCGGTGGCGGAGGGAGAATCGGTGGTGGTGATAAGGGAACTGCGCATCAGCAGCTTGGTTTCGGCCAGCTCCTGATCTGTAAAGTCCCCAGCCTTGACAGCCTCCAGCTGGCGCAAAATTTCCTTCTGCGCCTGTTCCTTGTTGGCGGTTTCGATGCCGCTGTCCACCAGCAGCAGGTGGGTGGCGGAATCAAACCGGGAAGCGCAGTAGTAGCACAGGCTCAACTTTTCCCGCACATTGCGGAACAGCTTGGAAAAAGGCGTGCCGCCGTACAGGGCGGAAAAGAGCCGCGCGGCCCCGATCTGCCGGGGCGTTTCCAGCCCCTGACAGCGCAGACCCAACACCAGCTTGCCTTGGGCGATGTCCATCTCCTCGGTTTTTTCCCGGACTGCGCCGGATACCGGCCCCAGCTTGAGGTTGGAGTAGTCAAAGGGCGTGCGCTTTAGCCCGGCAAAGGCTTCCGACAGAACTTTGCCCGCTGCCTGAGCATCCCCCGCCCCGGTAAAGACTACCTCGATGGGGGCGTTTTTCAGCATGTGGCGGTAGGCGGCCGTCGCCGATTTTGCCGTGATGGCGGCGGCGGTTTCCGGGTAGCCGTAGGTTTTTACCGCCACCGGCTCCCCCTGACACATAGTTTGCAGGCATTGGGAAATGGCGTAGCTGCGCTTTTCGTTGATCTCCGCCTCAATGGCGTCCTGAATAAACCGGCGCTGCAAGGCAGTGTCGGTTTCGTAAAACAAACCGCCATCGTCCAGCTTGGGGTCCAGAGCAATCTGGGCCAGCAGCTGGGCGCAACAGGCGGTGATGTCCTCCCCTTCCAGAGCGTAGCGGTTATCCAGCCCCCGGATGGAAAGCTCCATCACCTGATAGCCCCCGAATTTGTACACGCTGGCATCCAGATTGGCTCCATACAGCTCCTGAAGCCTTGCGTTAAGGGAAGAAAGGTCCGGCAAGGACCGGCAGCCCATCCTCAAGATATGAGGAACCGCCGCGTGGTCCGAAGCCCGGTCGCCATCCAAAGGAAGAACAAAGTTAATGGAAAGTCGGTTGTGCTTGAATTTGGGGTCGGAGATTGCGGTGAGGTGAATCCCCGTTCCAATGGGTGTGCGGACACATGTCTGGCTCAATATGCTCACTCCTTACAAAATTTTATTATAGCACAGGGAGGAAAGGTTTGCCAGACTTTTTACGGTTTATGCAAAGACCACTTTGACAGAATAGTCGCCCCCATCCAAAGGAATCTGTTCCACCGCCCGGCCGTTTAAAAAGAGCCCCGGCTTCTCCCCCCGCTCAAAGGAAAGGGTCAGCCGTGTGCCGTTGATTTCCGCCTTAAGCTCCGCCTCGTTCCAGACAGAGGGCAGCCGGGGGGTGACGGAAAGGCTGCCGCCTGTGACGGAAAGACCCAGCAGCTCCTCGTAGACGGCCCTGAAATACCAAGAGGCCGCTCCGGTATAGATGCTCCAGCCGCCCCGGCCCGGAACCCCGGGATTGGTGTAAATATCCGCCGCCATATAATAAGGTTCCAGCTTGTACACTTCCGCCAGCTCCCGGTTGGTAGCCCGGTCGGCGGGATTGAGCATTTCAAGCACCTGCCACCCTTCCTCCCGGCGGCCGGAATGAAGGAGAGCCAGAGCAAACCACACCGCCGAATGGGTATACTGCCCGCCGTTTTCCCGAATCCCCCGGGGATAGGCCTTGACATAGCCGGGCTGCTGGTCGGAATGGCGAAAGGCTTGGGTAAACAGCTGCACCAACCGCAGCTTGTGATCCACCAGCTGCTCCCATGCGGCTTCCATCCCCTGTTGGATTCGCTCTTGATTCTTCAGTTCGGCGGCCACCGCAAAGCTCTGGGGCAATAGGTCAATGGAGCATTCCCGGCGGCCGCAGCTGCCCATGGGCTCTCCGTTGTCGTAAAAAGCCCGAACGTACCAGCCGCCGTCCCAGCAGTGCTCCTCCACAGCGCGGCGGAGGTCCTCCGCCCTTTGACGGTAGAGCTGCGCCAAGTCCTCCCGGCCTTTTTGCTCACAGAAAGGAGCGAACCGCTCCATCACAATGATGAGGAACAGGGCCAACCAAACGCTGCGGCCTTTGCCCTGCGCTCCCACCATGGAAAAGCCGTCGTTCCAGTCTCCGCAGCCGATGAGAGGCAGGCCCTTTTCCCCCAGATTATGGCCCCGCTCCAAAGCCCTGACGCAGTGGGAAAAGACACTTTCCCGCAGGGTGGAGCGCCGGGGGGAAAGGTAGTGCTCCTGCTGGCCGGGGGCAAGCTCCGGGGCGGTGAGATAGGGGACGGAAAGTTCCAGCAGGGAGTCATCCCCGGTTTTTTCCACATACTCCGCTACCGCCAAAGGCAGCCAGAGCAGATCGTCGGAAAACCGGGTGCGCACCCCCTTGAGTCCGCCGCTGCCGTTTTTCATCTGGGGCAGGGGATGCCACCAGTGGAGCACGTCCCCTTCCTCAAATTGGACGGCGCAGCAGCGCGCAATCTGCCTGCGCAGAATTTTGGGGTCTAACAGCTGGTAGGCCATGGAGTCCTGCAGCTGATCCCGGAAGCCGTAGGCCCCTCCGCACTGATAAAAGGCGGTGCGGCCCCGGATGCGGCAGGCCAGTATCTGGTGGGGCAAGAACCCGTTGACAAAGCTGTCCAGGGCAGGGAATTGAGTGCGCAGCTCCAGAGAATTTTTTGGCCGATAGACTTCACAAAGGGACAAGTCCGTCATAGCGAGAGCGCTCTTCCTGCTGCGCCCACAGGCCAACAGGAAGGTGACGGTCTTTTCTTCCCGGCCCGCCAGTTCCAGTTGCACCATGGCAGTGGCGCAGGGATCAGCCTGAGGCCCGGTTTCTATCCGGTTCCAGTCCCCTGACAAAAAGGCGGCGCGGTTGGTGGTAAAGCGGGCCTTTTCCCCGGGGACCGCCAGAGCCATCCAGCAGGGAACCACCGTATTCCAGGCATTGCGAAGAAGAAGAACTCCCTCCTCCTCTCGGGCGGCAATGGCACTGCAGCTTTCCCGGTCCACCCCCAGCACCGGTTCGGTGTAGTAGGCAAGGCGCAGCTTTTGCGGGGTGTCGCCGCGGTTTTGCAGGGTGACCCTGATCTGCTTGACCAGCCCCTTTTCCGGCACCGTTACCTGTACGGCGCTCTCAATGGTGGAATTGCGCCCCTGCCACAGGGCATCCCGGGGGGAAAAGGAGGCTCTGGCCCCTTCGGTCAGGTTATAAATTCTCCCCCCCTGAGAGAGCAGCAGCATCTCTCCGGTATTGTCGGTGGCAATGTCGTTGTACCAAGGGGTCAGCTTGTTCTCCCGGGCGTTGAAGGCCCAGCTGTACCCCAAAGCATTGTCCGATACCAGTGTTCCAAAGGCGGCGTTGGAAAGAATATGACTCCAAGGCAAGGGGGAGGTCTTATCCACGTAGAACCGCCCCTGTGCAAACACACCGCCATTTACCGCCAGTTGGGGGTGCTCCGGCATGGGGCGGGGAGCCAAGGGCAACAGCTCCGCCGGGCAAAAGGGTTCTCCCCCCGCCTGCAAGGGTCCCGCCGGAAAGACATGGCGGGCCACGGCATCCAGCAGGGTCAGCAGTTCCTCGGTGGTGACCGGGGTGTGGAGGAGGAACACCCCGCCCCTGCTGCCCAAAATTCCCTGCACGCTATTTTTAAAGACCCGGCTCTCCAGCTCCCGCCGGGTATCGGCCTTGTCGTAGAGAATCACCAGATCAAAGATGACCCCCACGCTGCGCAGGCTGGCGTGAAGCTTCAGGTAACTGTCCAAAGCGGTGAGGCGGGCGTCGAGGCTGTCCTGCCGGTCCGAAAAGGGTTCCAAAGGCAGCTCGGAGCCGGGGGGAATGACCTGATCCTCCCC
>CALCSA010000430.1 GCA_937894185.1 uncultured Clostridia bacterium
AAGAGCCCTGGATCACGGCCGCGGCGGAAAGGCTCATCCCCTTGGGGTCCAGCACCAGAATCACCGGGGTTTGGGTGACACAGGCCAGATGCCAACTGCTTGCCTGTGTGCCGCCCCCCACCCCGTCGTAGTAGCCCATCACCCCTTCCAGCAGGGCGATATCTCTGCTCCGGCAGTGGTGGGCAAAAAGACTGAGCAGGGTATCTTCCCCGGTGAAGAATAAATCCAGATTGCGGCTTTGTACCCCCAGCACCCGGGTGTGGAACATGGGATCGATATAGTCGGGGCCGCATTTAAAGGCAGCGGGGGAAAGTTTCCGGTTCCTGAGCGCCTGCAACAGAGCACAGGCTAGGGTAGTTTTCCCCGTGGAGCTGCCGGGAGCCGCCAGCATCAACCGGGGGATGGCCAGCTTATCCATGGCCCACCCCGCTGATGACAAAGACGGGATTTTGAGCCCGCAGCAGGTGGTTGGCCCCGGATTTTTGCGTCCGGCTCACCCAGAGCTGTACCGCCTCCACCTGCTCAAAGCCCAGAGCTTCCAGCAGGGTCAGGCCCCTGTACATGGTTTCCAGCGTCACGGCGCTGATCGCTACCCGCACCTTTGGATTTTTTTCCAGCAGGAGGTGCAGAATTTCTTCCAGTTTGCCCTTGCTGCCTCCGATAAAGGCAGCGTCGGGGGCGGGCAAATTCCTACAAGCGTCGGGGGCCATGCCCTCCACTGTGTTCAGGTTGTACACCCCGAACTTCTCTTTGTTTTGGCCCAGAAGCTCCCACGCTTTGGGGGCCTGCTCAATGGCCCAGACCCGGCCCCAACGGGCGGCAAGGGCGCATTCCACCGCCACCGAACCTGTCCCCGCACCAATGTCCCAGAGGGTGTCGGTTTCCCGCACCGCCAGTCGGGATAGGATGACGCTGCGCACCTCCTGCTTGGTCATGGGAACCTCTCCCCGGATAAACTCGTCATCGGGGATACCGCAGGTACGGCTTTGGCGGCAAAAGACAGGTTTTGTCCGCTCCACCAGCATGACGCTTAAAGGGGCAAACTCCTGCCCCGCCAGTTCC
>CALCSA010000431.1 GCA_937894185.1 uncultured Clostridia bacterium
TGTTCTTTGACAACCGCACCGATCCCACCCTGCTGGATAACCACTTAAACCGCCCCGAGGTGCTGGACGCCATCCAAACCGGTTCGGGGGAAAGCGAGCGCTTTTCCGCCACCCTGCGGGAGACCACCTACTACTATGCCGTGGGCCTTGCCAACGGGAATATCCTGCGGCTGGCCCTGACCACCGACAGCGTGGCCACTCTCCTTTCCCGCTTTCTTCCCGTGGTGCTGCTCTGCCTGACTCTGGCGGCGGCCTTTGCCTTTGTGGTGGCCCGGCAACTGACCCGGGGCATCGTCGCCCCCATTAACAGCATGAATCTGGATGATCCCGAAATCGGGGAATACAATGAGCTGCTGCCCTTGCTCAAGAAAATCGAGATCCAGAAAAAGGAGCTGCTTTCCCAGCATTGGGAGCTGGAAAACCGCTCCGCCACCATTGCCGCCATCACCAAAAATATGCGGGAAGGCCTGCTGTTGCTGGATGATAAAGGCACGATTCTGCTGGCAAATCAAAGCGTTGCTCAGATACTGGGAGCGCGGGAAGTCGTAGGGAAAAAGGTCATTGAGATTTGTCGGGATTTGGACTTTCTGGAACAGGTGAAGCACTGCCTGTCCGGCAAAGAGGCGGAGAGCATCCTGCCCACGGCAAACTCCATCTACAGTGTGTTTTACAGTCCGGTATATGATGCCGACGCCGTGAGTGGCGGGGTGGTGCTGCTTATCGACATCACCCAAAAATACACGGCGCAGGAGCAGCGCAAGGAGTTTTCCGCCAATGTATCCCACGAGCTGAAGACCCCCCTCACCACCATTGCCGCCCTGTCCGAGATGATGGCCGACGGAACCGCCAAGGAAAAAGACATCCGCCCCTTTGCCGATAAAATCCACCGGCAGGCCAAGCGGCTGATTGGAATCATTGAGGATATCATCAAGCTTTCCGAGTTTGACGAGGGCGGAGCGGTGCAGGAATTTATCTCCTTTGACCTGTGCAAGGTGGCGGAGACGGTGCGCAGCGGTCTGAACGAGGCAGCCTTGGAACGTGGGGTTTCTGTTAAGCTGCAAGGGAATCGCCCCTGTTATCTCACCGGAAGCCCGCGAATGCTGGACGAGCTTCTGTACAATCTGGTGGACAACGCCATCAAATACAACCGCCCGGGGGGCAGCGCCGTGATCACCCTTTCCCGGCAGGGGGAGGAGGTTGCCGTCACCGTATCCGATACCGGCATCGGCATTGCACGGGACCAGCTGGACCGGATTTTTGAGCGCTTTTACCGGGTGGATAAGTCCCGCTCCAAAAAAACGGGGGGCACGGGGTTGGGGCTTTCCATCGTCAAGCATATTGTGGAGTATCACGGCGGACGTGTGGAGGTTCAAAGCCGGGAGGGGGAGGGAACCACCTTTACCTGCTTCCTCAAGCAGCATCCTCCGGTGGAACCGAAAGATTTATCGTAACACAAAAGAGGCGGGCGCCTAAGCGCTCGCCTCTTTGCCATAACGTAGGGTTAATATTTTTCACCGCCCATGGAAAACCCCGTAGGCTCCATGGGGGAATATGCGAACTCGGAGGAGGGGGCGAAGGCCGGTGTGGCGGCAAAGTGCCCGGCTTTTAGTTTAAAGAGAGCCACCTGCTGCTCCAGCATGACGGACTGGCCACTCATTTCCTGAGCGGAGGCGGCGCTTTGTTCGGCAGCGGCGCTGTTTTGATGAACCACCTGAGACACCTGATCAATCCCTTGATTGATTTGGAGAATGGAGGAGGTCTGGCTGGTGGAAGCCTCGTTGATCTGAGTGATCATCTCCACACTCTGCTCAATATCGTTGACAATTTCTTGCAGGGAATCCACGGTTTCGGTGGCGAGGTCAAACCCCAGACGGGCCTTTTCCACCGACATTGAGATGAGCTCGCTGGTATCCTTGGCGGCGTTGGCGCTTTTGGCGGCCAGATTGCGGACCTCCTCGGCCACCACGGCAAAGCCCTTGCCGTGCTGCCCTGCCCGGGCTGCCTCCACAGCGGCGTTGAGGGCCAGAATGTTGGTCTGGAAGGCAATGTCGTCAATGACCTTGATCACACGGCTGATGGCGTTGCTGGCATCGTTGATCTCCTTGACGGCCTGCATCATGTGGTCCATGTGCAGGGCACCCTGCTCGGCGTGGGCCTTAGCGGTGCGGGACATCTGAGCGGCCTTATGAGCCATCTCTGCGTTTTGGGTACTTTGCGTTGCCACATCCTCAATGAGCTCGCTAAGCTGCTGAACGGCGGAGGCCTGTTCGGTGGAGCCTCTGGCCAGAAGCTGCGCGCCGTCCGCCACCTGCGAAGAGCCGGTGGAAACCTGCTGGGCGGCGGTTTGAATTTGGGACATGGTGCCGTTGAGGGAGCGGACAATCTTTTCCAGAGCGGATTTGATGGGGGCAAAGTCGCCAATATAGTCGATGTTTATCTCGATGTCCAAATTGCCTTCGGACAGCTGCCCCAGTTGATGGGAAATATCTCCGATGTATTTTTGCAGTTCTGCCTTTGTTGCAATAATGGAGTGGATGAG
>CALCSA010000432.1 GCA_937894185.1 uncultured Clostridia bacterium
ATAGACATGATGAGGTTTTCTTCATCCATGCCTTTATCGCCCTCACCGGCATGGATGAAGAAAACCTCATCATGTCTATGGTGGCGGGGCACAAAGGAATTCCCAAAATCGTCACTAAAACCGGGCGCTTCAAATATATGGGCCTGATCGCGCGGATGGGAATCGATACGGTGGTCAACCCCAAAAGCACCACCACCAGCCAGATTGTTCAGTATGTGCGGGCCATGCGCAACGCCGAAGGTTCCAATATTAAAACGCTGCATAAGATTCTAGGCGGCAATGCCGAAGCGGTGGAGTTCGCCGCTACCGAGACCACCAAAAATCTGGATATTTCCTTAAAAAATCTGCGCCTGAAGAAAAACCTGCTGATTGCCGTGATTGTGCGGGGCGGCAAGGTGATTATTCCTCACGGCCAGGATGTGATTCAAAAGGACGACAGTGTCATTGTCGTCACCAGTGCTCACCATCTGTCCGACCTCAACGATATATACCGCGAACTGTAAATAACGGAGAATTTTCTTCCGGGAGCGAGTATCAATTATGAACTACAAGCTGATTTTACAATACTTAGGCAAGGTGCTCTCTCTCCTTGCCGCTTTGATGCTATTGCCGTTGCTGGTATCCCTGCTGAACCGTGACTTTGGGGATGTGCGTGGCTTTTTGTTCACTATTATCCTGCTTTTGGCTGTGGGAATTCCTCTGGGCAGGCTCAGGTGTGCCAACACCAGACTCTTTGCCAAGGAAGGCTTTATCATTGTGGCGGTGAGCTGGCTGGCTCTGTCGGTATTTGGGGCACTGCCCTTTTATATGACCGGTGCCATTCCTCATTTTCTCGATAGCCTCTTTGAAGCAGTCTCCGGCTTTACCACAACGGGAGCCTCCATTCTGCGGGAAGTGGAAAGTTTGTCGCCGGGTATTTTGTTCTGGCGCAGCTTTACCCACTGGATCGGCGGTATGGGGGTACTGATTTTTTTGATGGCCATTATTCCGGCGGTGGCAGGTGACCGGGCGCTCCACCTGTTGAAGGCCGAATCCCCTGGCCATGATCCCGGCAAGCTGGTACCCAAAATGCGCCAGAGCTCCATGCTGCTCTACGTGATTTATCTGGTGCTCACTCTGGTACAGGTGGTGTTTTTACTCGCCGGGGGGATGCCGCTCTTCGACAGCGTTGTCACCGCCATGGGCACTGCCGGAACCGGTGGATTTTCCGTTATGAACGCATCCATCGCCGGATACAACAGCCTGTACTGCGAGGTTGTCATCACCGTATTTATGTTTATCTTCGGCATCAACTTCAATATCTTTTATTTGATTTTGATCCGCAATCTTTCCGGCGCCTTTAAAAACGAGGAGCTGCGGGCTTATTTTGGAATCGTGGTGGTTTCCATCGCCTTAATCACCGTCAACCTGACCGGAGCAACCTACCCCACCATTGGGCAGTCGTTGCGGTACGCCTCTTTCCACGTCAGCTCCTACATCACCACCACCGGATTTACCAACATCACCCACATGGACTGGCCTCTGCTGAGCCGGATGATCGTTCTGGTCCTCATGTTCATCGGAGGTTGCTCCGGTTCTACGGCGGGAGGACTTAAGGTTTCCCGCATTCTCATTATGTTTAAAGAAATGAAGCGCAATCTCTTCCAGATTATTCATCCCCGTTCGGTGGAGATTGTCACTCTGGACGGCAAGGCGGTGGATAAGGGTGTGGTTCATGGTGTGTGCGTTTATGGATGCATCTGCATGTTTATCTTTTGTGCCTCTTTGTTTGTGGTGTCTTTGGACAACATGGACGCGGAGACCACCATTTCTGCGGTGGCGACCTGCCTGAACAACGTGGGGCTGGGCCTTGGAAAGGTTGGCCCCGGGGGAAGCTTTGCCGATTTTTCTCTGTTAAGCAAAGGGGTGCTTACCTTTAATATGCTG
>CALCSA010000433.1 GCA_937894185.1 uncultured Clostridia bacterium
CTCTTACCAGCGGTATCTGGAAATTTCCAGCTGTTCCAACTTTGAAGACTTCCAGGCCCGTCGGATGGCGGTGCGCTACAAAAAGGAACAGGGAGACAAGGCACGTCTGGTCCACACCCTCAACGGATCGGGTGTTGCAGTAGGACGCACCGTCGCCGCCATTCTAGAAAACTTCCAGAATGGGGACGGTTCGGTCACCATTCCCAAGGTTTTGGTTCCCTACATGGGCGGTGTGGAGAAAATCCTCGCAAAGTGACTTCATAAGGACAAGTGATGATGTACTATCGACAGGAAAGAACTGTTGCCTACTACGAGTGCGATGTCAACAACCGGCTCAAGCTTTCGGGGGCGCTGCAATACATGCAGCAGACCTCCAGTGAGCATCTGGCTGGATTAAATCAATCCCCGGAACAGCTACACCGGCAAGGGATGGTGTTTCTGCTAATCAAAACCAACCTGAAAATTGAGCGGATGCCGCTGTGTGGCGAGAAAGTCTCCATCGGCACTGCAGCGATCGGTACCAAAGGCCCCCGGTTTATCCGGGAGTTCGTCATCGACTCCCTTCAAGGGGAACGGCTGATCTCCACCTATAGCCTGTGGGTTCTCACCGATACGGCCAACCACCGCATTCTGCGTCCCAATGCCTATCCCTACTCCATGGGCTGGCAGGAGCCCGCTCTGGCAGAGGAAGTGGGGAATATTCCCATTCCCAAGGGGACGTTTGGGAGCGAGAGCGCCGGCTACGATTTGGAAATTCGCTACAGCCATCTGGATATCAATCGCCACGTCAACAACTGCATTTATGCCGATCTTCTGTGCGATGCCCTTCCCTACCACGTTGTTGCCACCCAGCCCATCAAAACTCTGGCCCTCAGCTTTCAGCAGGAGGCCCGGCAGGGGGATTTGCTGCAAGTCCAATCCCACGCCCTCTCCCCTCTTGCATGGAAGGTGGCGGGAACTCATTCCCGGGGAACCTGCTTTGAGGCGCTGGTAGAGCTGTAATATCCTTTTAAATTCTATTATTTTGACAGAAGTCTTGCATTTTTGGACGACTCTTGTTATAATATCAGATTATTATAGCAAACAGGAAAGAGCTTTCCCGCAGAGTAAAAAAGGAGATGTAGTATGCTTAACACCGATTTTTCCAGTAAATTTGATCAGCATGGACTGACCTTTGACGACGTCCTTCTGATTCCCAACGAAACCGACTTTTTGCCTCGGGATGTGGATCTTCGGGTGCGCCTTGCCCGAGATGTAATGCTCAACGCCCCTTTGATGACAGCGGCCATGGACACCATCACAGAAGCGGAAATGGCCATTGCCATCGCCCGGGAAGGCGGCATCGGCATCATCCACAAGAATATGAGCGTCGAGCGTCAGGCCGACGAGGTGGACAAGGTCAAGCGCTCGGAAAACGGTGTCATCGTCAACCCCTTCTTCCTTTCCCCCGAGTACTATGCCTACGATGCCGAAAAGCTAATGGGAAAGTACCGCATCTCCGGCGTTCCCATCTGCGAAAACGGCAAGCTGGTGGGAATTATCACCAACCGCGACATGCGCTTTATCAGCGACTACAACGTCAAAATTAAAGAAGTGATGACCAGCGAGAATTTGGTCACTGCTCCGGTGGGAACCACTCTGGATCAGGCTCAGGTGATCCTTGGCCGGCATAAAATTGAAAAACTTCCCCTGGTGGACGATGAGGGAAACCTCAAGGGCCTGATCACCATCAAGGATATTGAGAAGATGTCCCGTTACCCCAACTCGGCCAGAGATGAAGGTGGCCGGCTCCTCTGCGGGGCGGCGGTAGGAGTCACCGGTAACATGCTGGAGCGAGTGGAAGCTTTGGTCAACGCTCAGGTGGACGTGCTGGCTCTGGACAGCGCCCACGGCCACAGCAAAAATATCATTGAGGCGATTAAATCCATCAAGGCCGCCTTCCCCGATGTGGCCCTTATCGCAGGAAATATTGCAACGGCAGAGGCCGCAGAGGCCCTCATCGCCGCGGGGGCAGATTGCCTCAAGGTGGGAATGGGCCCCGGCTCCATCTGCACCACCCGCGTGGTGGCGGGAATCGGCGTGCCTCAGATCACCGCAGTCTACCATGCGGCCTGTGTGGCGGCCAAGCACAACATCCCCGTCATTGCCGACGGCGGCATCAAATACTCCGGCGACGTGGTCAAAGCCTTGGCGGCAGGGGCTTCTGCCGTCATGCTGGGCTCTTTGATGGCCGGCTGTGAGGAAGCTCCCGGCGCGGTAGAAATTTTTCAGGGCCGCCGCTTTAAGGTATACCGGGGCATGGGAAGTCTTGCCGCCATGGAGGAAGGCTCCAAGGATCGCTACTTCCAAGAGGATCAGAAGAAGTTAGTGCCGGAAGGAGTGGAAGGACGGGTCCCCTACAAGGGAAGCGTTTCGGAGACTGTGTTCCAGATGCTGGGCGGCGTTCGGGCCGGCATGGGCTACACCGGCTGCCGCACCATTTACGAGCTGCATCAAAAGGCCCGGTTTATGCAGATCACCGGCGCCAGCCTGATCGAAAGCCACCCCCACGATATTTACATCACCAAGGAAGCACCCAACTACTCGGTGAATCTGTAACGCAAACGATTAAAGGGCCGCCTGATGGGTGGCCCTTTCACCTTTCTGCATAGTGTGGCTGTAATCAGCGGGAGTATATTGAAAAAACACGGCGTTCAAACTATAATAAAAGAGGTATTATAAGGAGGCGGGCCATGGCCTGCCGTCAGGAGGATAACAATGGCGGATCAGAAGAAGATGGTGGATGCCATCACATCCCGGGATGTGGACTTTGCTAAATGGTACACAGATATTGTCAAGAAGGCTCAGCTGGCGGATTATTCGTCGGTGCGGGGCTGCATGGTACTGCGCCCTTATGGCTACGCCATTTGGGAAAACATTCAAAAGCTGCTGGACGGCAAGTTTAAGGCCACCGGCCACGAAAACGTAGGGATGCCCATGTTCATCCCCGAAAGCCTGCTTCAAAAAGAAAAAGACCACGTGGAGGGCTTTGCCCCCGAGGTGGCTTGGGTTACCCATGGGGGAAGCGAAAAGTTAAACGAGCGCCTCTGCGTCCGTCCCACATCGGAAACCCTGTTCTGTGAGCATTATAGAAACATCGTCGGCTCCTACCGGGACCTGCCTAAGCTCTACAACCAGTGGTGCTCGGTGGTGCGGTGGGAAAAAACCACCCGCCCCTTCCTGCGGACCACGGAGTTCTGGTGGCAGGAGGGTCACACCATCCACGAAACCGCGGAGGAAGCCGTGGAAGAAACCCTGCAGATGCTGGAAATCTACGCCGATGTTCTGGAAAACCATCTGGCCGTCCCCGTTCTTAAGGGCCGCAAGACCGAGAAGGAAAAATTTGCGGGAGCCCGGGAAACCTACTCGGTGGAGGCCATGATGCACGACGGAAAAGCCCTGCAAAGCGGAACCTCCCACTACTTTGGGGACGACTTTGCCAAAGCCTTTGACATCACCTTCCAAGGACGGGACAACACCCAGCAGTACCCCCACCAGACCTCTTGGGGCATGAGCACCCGGGTCATTGGGGCGATTATCATGACCCATGGGGACGACAACGGCCTCAAGCTGCCCCCCGATGTGGCGCCTATCCAGATTGCGGTGGTGCCGGTGGCCCAACATAAGGAGGGGGTTCTGGAGGCCGCCCGGGAGGTCGCCGACCGGCTCAGGAAAAACTGGCGGGTCAAGCTGGACGACAGCGACAACAGTGCCGGCTGGAAGTACGCCGAATACGAGATGAAGGGGGTTCCCCTGCGTCTGGAGCTTGGTCCCAGAGATATTGAGGAAGGCCACTGCGTTCTGGTGCGCCGGGATAACCGCCAGAAGTATTTCGTCCAGCTGGACCAGCTGGAAACCGAAATCCCTAAAATTTTGGAGGAATACCGGCAGGCCATCTTCCAGATCGCCTTCGACAACCGGACCAATAAGACCTACACCGCCACCAACATGGAAGAAATGGCTGTCCACGCTGACGACGGCTACATCAAGGCCATGTGGTGCGGCGCTCTGGACTGCGAAATGGCCATCAAAGATCAGTTGGGAGTCACCTCCCGCTGTATCCCCTTTGAGCAGGAGCAGATCGGGGAAACCTGTGTCTGCTGTGGAAAGCCCGCCAAGGAAATGGTGGTTTGGGGCAAGGCATACTAAGCTTTATTAAAGAAAAGGACGGCTTTCCTCTTTGGAAGGCCGTCCTTTTTAGAATCATAAGGGAAACATAAAAGAATTCTGATTGCTTGGACTCATAGCCGGGACTGAAAAGCCAATACCATATAAAAACAGCCGCTGTCTGTCAGCGGCTGTTGCAGTATTCGGTTGGGGTTATTCAGGAATGTTCCACCTCTTTGGACATGGCAATGTCACGGTCGGCTTCTTCTTTATCCGTTTTTAAAGACAGCGCCTGTTGCCCGCTTAAGTACATGCTTACCAGACCCAGTATGACTGTGAAGGAGGCAAGGCGGATGACAATGGGAAAATACTGCTTCTGCAGGAAAACCGCAATGGCCTGACCGGTACCCCCGTCTCCCCCGCCAATCAGCAGGGCCAGTAAATATCCAAAGAAGGTAAGTCCCCCGGCAAACAGACAAATGTAAATGCCCCAACCAAACAGCTTATTTAGTAACATAGTCCCTTTTTTCATCTCACACCTCCTAAACCAAGCCCATAATGGGCAGGAGTCCAAGCATACAAATAACGGAAAGCAGATAGTGCAAGCCTACCCAAACAAGGCAGTTGAGGGTGGTTTCCTTCATGCCGCTGCCTGCAATTCCCATGGCTGTGTACATACACAGGGCCAGAGGCGGAGTCATTCCCTCCATGGCTCCGGTAATCACCGGCAGCATGCCGGCAACCAGTAGCGGATTCGCTCCGGCTCCCGCCATAATGGTGATAATGGCGGTGCCAAAAATAGCAACCTGAGAAGAGCCCGGAATGATCATTCCCAAGATAGCGCAGAACAGGGGAAGCAAAATAGCCAGCATGACCAGATTCAGCCCCAGAGAACTAATATACTCGCCAATTGCCTCGCCTACGTTTAAGGTACCAAACAGGTTGGAAATACAGTAGGCAAAGAAGATAGTGGCTGTGACAGGCACTATGGCTCGAATTTGTTCAGAAAACATTTTGGCCATGGCCCGTGGCCCCACATCCATCTTTCTGCGCACAATCAACAGGGCGTAGATAGCGGCAAGACCAGGAGTAAAGAGCAAAATACTGCTGGAAAGGCTGCCTGCTCCGCTGGCAATGCGCAGAGTAAATAATGTGGCTTTAAGGCGGTTATCCAAAAAGAAGGGAAGAAAAATAACAAGGGGAATCAGTAGGGCCTTCCAGCCGTTGCGCACCGAGGGTCCCAGTTTGGGGATATCCTCTTCGGCCATACGCTCTACCTTATAATAGCGGCAGAAAAAATACAGGGTGATAGCTCGCTGCAAAACAAACCAGATCGAGATTCCCCACATCAAAATCCAGAACATAGACATGGTGTATTTGCCGGGGTACAATGCTTCCACACAGCCAAAGGCAGCAGTGATAACGCCGGCCGGCGGAATCATATTCCCCATGGTGCTGGAGGCAGATTCCACGTTGGCCGCCAGATGAGCAGGAAAGCCAGATTTCTTCATGGCGGGAATGGTAAAAACACCGGTTGCGGCCACGTTGCCGGCGCCACTGCCGGAAAGGGCTCCCATAAAGGTGCTGCCCAGCAGCGCAACATAACCGGCACCACCGCGAATACGACCGAAAAGAGAAAGGATAACCTCAATACAGGAATCGATCACCTTGGTTTCGCCAAAAATCTGAGCTACCGCAAGAAATGCAATAATGGCATAAAATAATGTGTTGGTTGTTGTAGACCAGACATGTTTAAAAAAGTTTGCCCATTGCCCGGTAATGGCGATCATCACAATATAACCTATAAACATGGCCTCGTAGATTGGTCGTTTAAGCACTACAAACACAATAGAAATGGAGACTAACAACGCAAGGAGATACAGGATTTCTACTGGCATAATCGTATTCACTCCTTCCACTCGCTCCAGCCAAAGGCCGGACAACACATCTCAATCGCAAAGTACCGCCATTATATTCGAGTTCAATCTCCCTCCTTTCCTGAGAATTTTGCCCGGACCAGAGGCTGAGGGGTTCGGTGCAGCAGGCTGAACAAAACAGTAAAGCAAAGAGCCGCCAGAATCGAGATGTAAGTTTCGTTCAGGTTGGGGTGAATGGGATAGTGTCCCACCACCGCCTTGTACGCCACCCAAAAAAACCCCACAGCAGTGGTAGCCACCATTCCCCGAATCCCTCCCCCATCGCTGGTGCGGTGCCAATAAATGCCCAGCAGCAATACAACAAATAAGCAGCCCCGCAAAGTATAAGCAAAATATACTAAATCTAAAATGCGGGAATTGTCGTAAAGCAAAATGGCGGCAAGGATACAAACCATTCCCGAACCGGCGGTAGTTAGGCGGGACACACGCAGCAGCGTCCGATCATCGGCATCCGGGCGCAGCTTGCGCTGGTAAATATCCTTGGTCAACATGGTGCCGGACGCCAGGATAATAGGAGAAATGGTGGAAAGCACCGCTGCCAGAATTGAGGCCAAAACAATGCCTCCGGCCACCGGATTCAGTGCCATCATCAAGGTGGGAAGAGCCTGCTTTCCGCTGGCCAGTCCGGGATACCGAACCTTGGCGGCCATACCTAAAAAGGCCGTAAGCAAACCAAAGGGCGCTACCAGAATGGCAGTGATAAACGCTGCCCGCCTGGCAGTTGGTACATCCTTGGCGGCCAAAATGGGTTGGATGCCTGCTTGCGCTGTACAAGCGCCCAGCAGAGAGGCAAGGATCCAGGAAAACACCTTGGGCATACCGATTGACTTTATGCTGAAATAACTTTGCGGCAAAGCGGCCTGCATTCCGGCAAGGCCACCCACATCCCCGCCAATTAGCAGTACTGCCAGCAGCACTCCGGCGTACATAGCAATGAGATGCAGTACATTGGTATAGCCTACCGCAATCATTCCACCGGCCAGAGTGTAGAGAATAAACCCGCCTCCCAGAACAATGACCGCTGCCACATAATCCAGGCCAAAAACCACTCCCAGGCTACCAATTGCCACCACCTGGGAAGTACCCACCGCCAGCATGACAAAGGTAAGCAGAATGCTGGAAACGGTTTGAGAACCGGGCCCGATAAAGTGCCCCAAAATACCGGGAACCGTTACGGTTTCCAGGCTGCGATAAAGCTTTGCAAAAAAGAGCGCTAAAAAAATAATTCCAATCCCATTTGCTATGGTATACCACGCGCCGGCAATGCCAAAATCGTAGCCATATTCCGATATACCGGTGGTTGCAGTGCCCCCCAGCCATTCGCCGGTACCAGCGGCCACACACATGACAACACCAAGTTTTGCTCCATGAAAGGAGCTGGCTGACTGTGTCCTCTTGGTGGCAACCATTCCAATTCCAATGGTGAGCACAAGGTAAAGAATTACAATTGTCAGAATGAGCGGAGACACAAGCGCACCCTCCTCCGGACTGTTTTAAAAAGGTGGGAGCCTGCCAACAGAGCAAGAACAAGCAGGCTCCCATCCATAAATCGTGATCTTATTCTTCAACAGGAATTTCGATATCCAGCAGGGGCGGATACTGCTGACAGCCAAAAACATCGCCTTCACCGAAGCTGCCGGAAGGCCTGAGTCGGTTGATGGTAAACTTAATGGCATAGGCAGGGTCAAACTCCACAAAGTCCACAATGCGGGATTGGGGAATGTCGTACAGCTGCGAAATAGTGGCCTTGGTAATGGCACCGGATTTCCGCACCAGATCATATTGCTCTTTTTCCCGGAAGACGATATCAAAGGTGATTCGATCGGTTCCGGCATTTTTCGAGCGAATGGTTTTGGCCAAATCAACTAGCTTAAGCGTTTTCATATCGATTCTCCTTTATCCAATTTCCACCATGGAGACAGGGAAAAGCTCCAGAGGGTCATCCACCGTGATGGTGTGGTTGAGAGTCCATTGGTAGGCGTCAGAAATCTGGGTGACTTCATCAATTAAAAAGGCGGCGGTTCCGGCTGTGCCCTTTACCTCTGGCAACCGGGCGTAAAAGATCTGCCTGGTTCCGATCATGGTAATTTCCTCGGCGGCTTCCTTGGTGGGGGCTACCCCTTCCACCACCACCAGCAGTTCGTGTGATTTAATTTCCTTCACAGGTTCCAGCTCGCCCATTACACCGTTTTTACCAAAGATACGATAGCTCAGGTGGTAATCGGTGCCCTCAAAGCGCTCTTTCACCTGGTCTTTGGCCCATTGAATTACCTGATCGATATGTTGAATGGTGTAGGGATCCCGGATACCCGCCAGCCCCATGTACCGATTCCCTACCTTGCCGGAACCTTCCAGCTTGACTTTAACCTTACCCTCAATAGGAATAAACTTGGGGTTGGTGATCCGGCAGGTTTTTTCGTCGTATTGCTCGTATACGCAGTCGGTCATATCCAAAAGGCCCCCGGCTACATATTCAAAATAGGGGTTGGAACGCTCGTACATGGCGTGACTTGCCACTGACGCGACCGTGCAGCGCTGGAAGGGAGCCATGGCGGTTACCTTGACATCCTCCTTAGTAATGGTGCCTACCACCGTTTCTTTAGCGCCATAGGGTTCGGCGCAGAAGGAGGCGCATTCCAGCACTTTTCCGCAGTAATAAGCAATGTGGTCGGGAAAGCCTTCATAAATAGCGGGAGCCGCAAAGACAGCACAGTCGCTGGAACGGCCGCCAATAATCACATCGGCCCCCATTTCCAGAGCCTTGATAAAGGGATGTATTCCCGCCACCGCCACAATGCGGTCAGTTTGGCCCAGATCTTCCAAGGTCAGGTTGGAACGGCCATCCAGCCCTTCTACCTCCTCGCCGGCCTCCATCTTTTGGCGCACCAGAGCCGGGTCCACTTCCGAATAAAAGTAGGCGAGCTTGAATTTGGGCAGGTTGTGTTTTTTAGCCAACTGACGAATAAATTCCACATACATATCTACCCTGCTGTCAGAGCCGGTATCGCCCGCGGAACCGATAATCATCGGCACATCCTGCTCACGGGCTGCCAGCAGCATCAGCTCCAGGTCATGCTTCTGCCATTCCGGATGACTGGCGCACTTGTCTGCTCCCAAGAGAACAGGGCCGATATCGTCGCTTCCAGAATCGCAGCAGTAATAATGCGGCAGGGTTTTGGCTCCAATCCAGAAGCTTTCCTCTTTTGTGGGGGCAAACCCCAAATGCCCGTTGGAACAGTGAATACGTAAAACTTCCTTTTGCATAAACAAAACCTCCTTCTCATAGTTATTGGCAATAACTTGTAATAACAAGATATTACATAACATAGGAAGAATATGTCACAATATTAATATAAATTTTGTAAAATTTTTGAATTTTTTTTAGACATATTCTACAAAACAATAAAAAGCAAAAAAAACCGGCTGCGTACAAGCAGCCGGGGGTCGATTCATTCAGTTGTTCAGGTTTCCCGTTTGAGGTGAAAGGCGTATTGATCGCCCCGATAATAGGCCAGTTTATGTTCCAAAAGTGCTTTATCTTCATCCAACACCACCGATTCCAGCACAATCAGTGCGGTTCCCTTGGGAACCTTTAGAATTTCCGCCATGCGCCGGTCGGAATTTACAGCCCGGATGACCTGCTGAATTTCTTTGATCCAAATGCCGGTTTCCTGATAAAGGTCAAAGGTAGAAAATGCCTGCCCCTGCAGCGCTTTTTCTAGAGCAATGGCGTGCATGTCGGCCGCCAGCTTTTCGGGCAGGTAAGAATCGTAATACACAATGGGAGCGGATTGGGCGCAGCCGATGAGCTGCAGGCGGCCAATAGAACCTTGAGGCCCCGCCTGTAGCAGCTTTTGATCTTTTGGGCTGTCGGCATTTTGTTCAAAGGCCAGCACCTCGGTATGGCCCTGCAGTCCCTTGCCTTCCAGCACTTTGGCAAAACTAACAATCTTAAACAGATGCTGATTGATGGTGGGAATTTTGGCAAAAGTACCTTTTCCGTGAACGGTATACACCAAATCCTTTTGCTCCAGAAGAGCAAGCGCTTGCCTTACGGTAATACGACTAACCCCGTATGTTTTGCACAGCCTGTTTTCGCTGGGAAGCTTTCGCCCGTCCTGAAATGTGCCGGAGCGAATGGCATGTTCTAAGATATCCTCCAGCTGCTGATACAGGGGGATATCGGAATCATGATCAAGCATTCAAGACCTCCCTTGCCTTTCTGGTCTCAGTATAGCATAAAAAATGGAAAAATAAAAATATAAAGGGATTTATACCTCTTTATCCCTACGGCTTTTTTTCCAAAGCTACTATGGGCCCCACAGGCATGAAGAAACGCCTTTAGTACCTGCGAAAAAGAGGTGCTAAAGGCGTTCTATTTTGCATTTGCTTTTTAGGTCGGCGAACAGGAATATCGCAGTCTGAACGCTATTTTTCGTTAAGGCAGGCGATGCCGGGGAGCTCCAAGCCTTCCAGAAACTCCAAAGAAGCGCCGCCGCCGGTGGAAATATGGCTCATCTTGTCGGCAAAGCCCAGCTTGGTCACGGCAGCTACGCTGTCTCCCCCGCCGATGATGGAGGTGGAATCGCTTTCCGCCACGGCCTTGGCAACAGCGTTGGTGCCGCTGGCAAACTTTTCGAACTCAAAGACGCCCATGGGGCCGTTCCAGATCACGGTTTTGGCCGACTGGATAGCCTCGGCAAACAGCTTTTCGCTCTTGGGGCCGATGTCCATTCCCATCCAGCCGTCGGGGATGTCGCCGTTTTCCGCAATGATTACGTTGCAGTCCTTGTCAAACTGATCCCCTGCCCGGTTGTCCACCGGCAGCAGAAAGTTCACCTTCTTTTCCTGAGCCTTCTGCATCAGT
>CALCSA010000434.1 GCA_937894185.1 uncultured Clostridia bacterium
ATCTTCTTTGACCGCAACCACCTGCGGCAGATTCTCATCAACATCTTCATCAACAGCATCGATGCCCTTGGACAGACTCCCGACCCCTGCATCACTGTGGAGTCTCAACTTTCCCCCGACCGGGTGGAGCTGAAAATTGCCGACAACGGTCAGGGCGTGGATTCGCAGGAGCTGCTGTACATCTTTGACCCCTTTTTTACAACCAAAAGCAGTGGCAACGGGCTGGGGCTGTTTATTTCCCGGCAAATGGCGGAGGAAAACGGCGGCTCTCTCACCGCCCAAAGCGGTGATTCAGGTATGACCATTTGCCTGACCGCTGTCAGGAGGTAGCAATGTTTAAGATTCTTCTGGTGGATGACGAAAAAACCATATTAAAATCCCTCACCTTTGCTTTGGAGCCGGATTACGAGGTGTTTACCTGCGACAACGGCAAGGATGCTCTGGAGCTGATGCGCACCCACGACATCTCTCTGGTGCTGCTGGACCTGCGGCTGGGCAAGGAAAACGGCATTGATCTGATGAAGAAGATGCTGGGCCTCAACCCCGGGGCGGCCATCATCATCATGACCGCCTATTCCTCCATCGAAAGCTCGGTAGAGGCCATTCAGGCGGGGGCCTTCTACTTCATCACCAAGCCGGTGCAGACCAGCCAGCTTCTGCTTCTGCTGGAAAAGGCAGCCGGGCAGCTGGACATGCGCAGGACCATCAACAGTCTGGAGGATGTAATCCGCAACGAAATTATCGGGGATTCCCCCCAGATGCAGCAGGTTCTGCGGCTGATCGATCAGGTGAAGGACACCAAAGCCGGGGTGTTGATCACTGGGGAAAGCGGCACCGGCAAGGAACTGATTGCCAACAAGCTCCATTTTACCAGTAACCGGCGGGATCAACCCTTTATCGCCGTCAACTGTGCCGCCCTGCCGGAATCCCTATTGGAAGGCGAGCTGTTCGGCTACAAAAAGGGGTCTTTTACCGGGGCGGTGCGGGACGAGCCGGGAATCATCCGCAAGGCAGGTAAGGGCACTTTGTTCCTCGACGAAATTGGGGAGATGGATTTGCGGCTTCAGTCCAAGCTGCTGCGGTTTTTGCAGGATGGAGAGGTGCGGCAGATCGGCGGGGATGCTGTTCGGGTGGATGTGCGGGTGGTCTGCGCCACCAATCGGAATCTGGAGCAGGAAATTGCCGCCGGGCGCTTTCGCAGCGACCTGTACTACCGCATCAACGTTATCACCATTGTGGCGCCGCCCCTGCGGGAGCGGGCTGGGGACTTGGATCATCTGGTTCCCTACTTCCTCAAGAAATATTCCACCGCTTACGGCAAAGCGATCAGGGGCATCGCCCCCGAGGCCTTTGAGCTCCTTTCCCGCTACGACTTCCCCGGCAATGTAAGGGAGTGCGAGAACATCATCCAGCGGGCGGTGTTGCTCTGCTCCGGGAATACCATTACCGCCGACGACCTCAACCTCAAATACCGGGCCGACCGGACACAGGAAGAACAGCAGGACCGGTACGTCAAAGTTTACGCCCACGAAACAATGAAGGATATCGAGCGCAAGGTTCTGGATTTGGCCCTGCAGTCCCACGGAGGAAACAGAAGGCGAACCGCCGAAAGTCTGGGGATCAGCGAGCGATCCCTCCAATACAAAATTAAGGAATACGGCCTGTAGCTTTGGGGTGAAATCCCGTTTTTTTGAGTGGAAGTTGCAGCGGGAATATGATAAACTATGGGTGTATACGCCATAAGAAGACACGTGGATGAACCGCGGTCAAGCTGCTGCGCTTTGAGATCACCCGCTGTATCAGAGTCAAAAGTTTGTGAGCAGGCTTTTGGGGTAACATATAAGGGGAGCCTTTGGTGCTCCCTCATTGCAAGAACCCGGGCAATACCATCCCCGGCTTTTGGGAGCCGGGCAGGATGTGGAAAGGATGGATTTCCATGAACGCCGACCAAAAATTTGCAAGGCAGATGGCTGTCATCTCGCTAACCTTTGCCGCCGTCATGGCTCTGGGCGGGTTGGCCATCAGCCTACTGCTGGAGCAAAAAAGCCAGTGATATTACGCCCGCTTTCAGGTCCGGGAGGAGAAAAAGTTCGCTGCCGGCTCTGCCCTGCCTGCTGTCCCACGGGGCTGTGAGCCGGTGTCTGGCCCGGCGCAGCCGCGGGGCACCCTGATGGCAGAGAGTTGCGGACAGCTCACCGCTCTGGCTTTGGGCCCGGTGGAAGCCCCCTTTCACTTTCATCCCGGCAGCTTGGTTCTTTCGGCAGGCAGCTGCGGACGCAATCTTTTCTGCGCCTTTTGCCAGCAGCATCTCCCGGGAGCAGGCGGCCACCCGCTTGGTCTCACCCCGGAAGCTGGGGGCGAGGTAAAATAACATTGGGCATCCTTGGCCTGTAACGAACCTTGGTTGCTCCGGGGTATCGACCAAACTGCGCCAGTTTGCTTTATGAGCAGCAGCAGAAGGTGATGCTCCCAGCAGTAGAGGTTCACCGGCAACAGGCTGCCTTTTTCTTATTGTTCTAAAAATTACTCTTGACAGCTGGGGTGCAACGTGCTATGATCACTTTTAAGCAAAGGCTTTGACGGAGAGAAAGACATACAAAGGTTCGGTATCGGTCAATTGGACCGAGGTAGAGAGTTCGCGGGTGGTGCAAGCGGACGCCGGTATGTATGTGTAAATACACTCCTGAGCTCGTCGATTGAACCAAGTAGGTCGATGCGTCTGCCCGCGTTACTGGGCTTGGGTTGTCGGACCCGAAACGAGGGGCGGCTGTTTTTGGGCCGCAAACAGGGTGGTACCGCGGAAGCTGGTCTTTCGTCCCTGGGCATGGTGTATGCCCGGCGGAACGAAAGGCTTTTTTGTTTTGTCAGAGCATTCCAGGCCGAAATCCTTCCGACGCAAAAAGAAAATGGAGGAGATCACTATGGCCAACGTAAAATTCTTTAGCGGAAACCCCCTGCCCCTGGAAATGCACAAGACCCGCACCGTTCAAAAGCTGACCCTGCTGCCGGTGGAGCAGCGCAGAGACGCCATGCTGGAGGCAGGCTGCAATACCTTCCTGCTGCAAAACCGGGATGTCTTTCTGGATATGCTCACCGACTCGGGAACCAACGCTATGAGCGACAAACAGGTGGCCGCCATGATGCAAGCCGATGATTCCTACGCCGGAAGCGAGACCTTTGTCCGGCTACAGGATGCCTGCACCCACATGTTCGGCACCAAGTTTTTGCTTCCCGCCCATCAGGGCAGAGCCTGCGAGAACATTCTGGCCGAAGCCTTTGTCACCCAAGGCAGCGTCGTGCCCATGAACTTCCACTTTACCACCACCAAG
Source organism: uncultured Clostridia bacterium (assembly GCA_937894185.1). Taxonomy (GTDB): domain Bacteria; phylum Bacillota; class Clostridia; order Oscillospirales; family Ruminococcaceae; genus WRAV01. The sequence continues at coordinate 3,330 of CALCSA010000434.1, forward strand.
GCCCACATCACCCGGAAGGGCGGCTCGGTGGAGGAAATCCTCATCGATGAAGGGCTGAACATCAACTCCACCCATCCCTTCAAAGGGGATATCGATATGGCTAAGCTGGAGGAGCTGGTGGCCCGGGTAGGGGCAAAGAACATCCCCTTTGTGCGGATCGAAGCCGGCACCAACCTGATCGGCGGACAGCCGGTTTCCATGAAAAACTTCCGGGCGGTTTCCGCCTTCTGCCGGGATAAAGGCATCCGCTTTGTCATCGATGCTTCCCTGCTTTGCGACAACCTCTACTTCATCAAAACCCGGGAAGATGCCTGCAAGGATATGGAGCTGGTGGAAATCACCCGGGAGCTGGGCTGCCTTGCCGACATCATCTACTTTTCCGCCCGCAAGCTGGGTTGCGCCAGAGGTGGCGCCATTGTCACCAACAACCGCGCCCTGTTTGAAGCAATGCGGGAGTTTGTTCCCCTGTTCGAGGGCTTCCTCACCTACGGCGGCATGAGCGTGCGGGAAATGGAGGCCATGGCGGTGGGCCTATACGAATCGCTGGATATGGACTTTATCATGCAGGCGCCTCAGTTTATCCAAGCCTTCTCCGACGAGCTGCAGGCCAAGGGGGTTCCCGTGGTCACTCCCGCCGGCGGGCTGGGATGCCATGTCAACGCCTCCGCCTTCCTGCCCCATCTGGACCAGAGCCAGTACATTGCCGGTGCTCTGGCCGCCGCAGTCTTTGTGGCCTCCGGCGTGCGGGGAATGGAGCGGGGAACCATGAGCGAGCAGCGGGAGGACGACGGCACCGAGCGCTTTGCCGAAATGGAACTACTGCGTCTGGCTCTGCCCAAGCGGGTGTTCTCTCTTTCCCAGATCAAGTACGCTGCCGACCGTCTGGCATGGCTTTTTGAAAACCGCTCCCTCATCGGCGGGCTGCGGTATGTGGAGGAGCCTCAGATCATGCGGTTCTTCTTTGGACGGCTGGAGCCGGTGGGCGACTGGATGGATCAGCTGGTGGCAGCCTTCCGTCGTGATTTTGGCGACAGCCTGTAAAGCACAGCACCCCTAAATCGCCGACAGCGGCTGCTGGGGGATTCAAGGTAGTTTTTCCATCAAGAAGCCTTGCTTCCGCCAGCCCTGCCCAATCATATCCGATGCTTTTGGGGGAGAGGAAAAACCTCTCCCCTTTCTATGCCAATTTACCGCAATAGAAACCGGGCAGCGCTTTCGTCAAGAGCGCTGCCCGGTTTTTGGCGGAACTATTTAATATTTTCCTTACACTGCGCACATACAAATCCGTTGGCCACCGGCAGAAGCTCTTTCGACTCATGCCAGCACAGGGAACATCGGGGGTGAACCTCCCGTATGGTGATGGATTGGTTGCCTGTATCTCCCATAGACAGTTCCAGCCGGGCTCCCGGTTTCCAACTCAGAAGCTCCCGCATATCCCCGGGAATGACCACTCGGCCCAGATCGTCCAATGGCCGGATTTGCATGTTTGCCTTGTTCATTTTGGTTTCCTTCTTTCTTTCCTTTAATCGGTGCTCCGACTGCTTTTGAGGACTGACGGAGCCGCCTGCAGCGACCCCGTAAGCCATTCAAAAGCTCCAAAAAAAAGCACGCATAAGGGTGGCAAGACCCCCTACACGCGCCTTAAATAGCGGTTTGTTTCCACGCTTGCAAGAAAAATGCGAATACGGTATAATGTTTTTTGCCGCGTGGAAGCGCAAGGGTGCTTTGTGTTTAAGCGTTGTCCACCTTTGCCCGTTGCAGGTGTGTGCAGCACCTGCAACGGCCATGCGGCTCCTTTTTCTTTGGAGCCTTTCCATCAAGAATACCATTATTTATAAATATTGTCAATATATTCCTGTTTCTTCCAACGTTCGATAAAATACGGTATTTCCGGCCTGATGATTCTTGGCTGAGTCCCTTAAACCGATCGCTTGGCAGAGAGCAAATGTTCTTGCAGGCAGAAGGTGCTTTTTCTGATTTTCCCCGTGTTTTGGATGCGTCCATAAGGTTCCCGCCTTCAGAATTGGTATGCTTTTGGAAATTGGCCTCTTTGGCGGTTGACAAATTGAGGATTATCTCATATAATAACAGGGTCGGCACCATAGCCAAGGGGTAAGGCAGAGGTCTGCAAAACCTTTATCCCCAGTTCAAATCTGGGTGGTGCCTCCAAATAGAAAGCCTTCAGAGTCCGCACAGCGGTATATCTGAAGGTTTTTTGCATATCTTTAACAGAAACTTTATGAATGTAAATTTAACAGGCAACTTGACATCCTTTCGCTCATATGATACATTGTACGGAACCTCTTTGCACTGTATCACGCTTCCCAACGAAGCGACATCACCAGTACAAACTGAGCAGGCCGAAGCCAACCGCGGTTTTGGGGCCGGGCCGCACCGCGGCAGCAGACTTTGCCAAAAATCAGGCATATCTGTGGGACAGTCGTATTGTCCCGCAGATATGCTTTTTTGTATGGCGGGAGACGGTCTACAGGCGCCGAAGAGCTATCGACATGAAAATGGAGGTAACTTTCTATGGAACAAAACAATCAGCGGCTGGCCATACGGGTCTCAGTCAACACCATTGTATTAAACGTACTGCTTTCGGCCTTTAAACTGGTGGCGGGCATTGTGGGGCACTCGGCCGCCATGGTTTCGGATGCGGTACACTCCCTTTCCGATGTGGTGAGCACCATAATCGTCATCTTTGGCCTCAAGGTAGCGAACAAAAAGGCCGACAAGGAGCATCCTTACGGCCACGAGCGATTCGAATGTGTGGCCTCTATCATCTTGGCGGTGATTTTAGGGGTGACTGGAGTTGGAATCGGCCTTAGCGGCATCCGCACCATTTTGGCCGGGCACTACGAAACTCTGGCCATCCCCAGCCTTCTGGCGCTGTCCGCCGCCATTACCTCCATTGTTGTCAAGGAGGGGATGTACTGGTACACCAAAGCAGCGGCCAAAAAGGTCAATTCCACCGCTTTGATGGCCAGTGCCTGGCATCACCGCTCCGATGCCCTATCTTCGGTGGGCAGTCTGGCGGGAATCGCCGGTGCACGAATCGGCTATCCGGTGGTGGATTCGGTGGCCTGTTTAATTATCTGCTTCTTCATTATCAAGGCAGCCTTTGATATTTTTATGGACGCCATCAATAAGATGACCGACCGTTCCTGCGACGACGAGACCGTAGCGGAAATCCAGACTTTGATTCTGGCTCAGGATCAGGTTCTGGGGATTGATCTGCTCCGCACCCGGCTGTTCGGCGATAAAATCTACGTGGATGTGGAAATCAGCGTGGACGGCAACATCTCCTTATATAACAGCCACAACATTGCCCACATTGTTCACGATGCTTTGGAGGATCACTTCCCCACCATTAAACACTGTATGGTGCACGTCAATCCCGGGAGCAAGCCAGAGAATTCCGGGGAATAACGGGCAGGATCTTAACTTTGTGAATTTGAAACGGAGATTGAACGAGATTGAGGGAGATTATAGCAGAAAAACGCAGGAAGCAAAACGTAGATTAAAAAACTTCTTGACAGCCCAGCTCTCCTTGGGTATACTAGGGAATGTTGAATCCTTGGATGAATACGCAGCGCGGCGCATTTCGCCGCCATAAATCAGGAGGGAATTGAAACATGTCCACCTATATGCCCAAGGCCGGCGAGATTACCCGCAAGTGGTATCTCCTTGACGCCGCCGGCAAGCCCCTTGGCAGAACAGCCACCACTGCGGCTCACATTCTGCGGGGCAAGCACAAGCCTACCTTTGTCCCCCACGCCGACTGCGGCGACCATGTTGTGATTGTCAATGCGGAAAAAGCTGTGCTTACCGGCAACAAGCTGGAGCAAAAGTACTATCGCCGCCATTCCGGCTGGGTTGGCGGCCTGAAGGAAATCCGCTACGACGCTCTGATGGAAAAACGCCCGGAGCAGGCTATGATGCTGGCCATTAAAGGCATGCTGCCTGACAACACCGTCGGCCGCAAAAGTCTGACTCGTTGCCGCATCTACCGCGGCGCCGAGCATCAAAACCAGGCTCAGAATCCCGAAGCCTGGACGCTGTAGGAAAGGGGGATATTAGATTATGGGAATTTATGATACCAAAGCTTATTTTTATGGTACCGGCCGCAGAAAGCTGTCGGTGGCCAGAGTTCGGATGTATCCCGGCTCCGGCAAAATCACCATCAACGACCGGGATATTGATGACTACTTCGGTCTGGATACCCTGAAGTTGATTGTCCGTCAGCCTCTGGAGCTGACGCAGACCACCCCCAAGTTCGACATCGTCATCCGGGTATCCGGCGGTGGCGTAACCGGACAAGCCGGCGCAATCCGCCACGGCATTTCCCGCGCCCTGCTCACCTACGACGAGGAGCTGCGGCCCCAACTGAAGAAGGCCGGCTTCCTCACCCGTGACCCCCGCATGAAGGAGCGCAAAAAGTACGGCCTCAAAGCCGCCCGCCGTGCGCCCCAGTTCTCCAAGAGATAGTTTTTGCCAATCAAAACCCGCATGGATACAGTATCCATGCGGTTTTTTTGTTTTGGGCGTAATGAATCTGCGGCACATTTTGTCGATTATAGACTAGTTTTGCCGATTTCCATGTTTTTCCTTGACAGAGGCAATCCGCTTCGTTAACATATGAATGGACGACTTGCATTTCAGCGCTTTCTTTAGGGCCAGGAATGAAAAATATAGTATCTGTTTGCGTTATTGCAATCTCCGCCCACATGACCTTTGGCCCTTGTCTTTATGATAATGGAGTCATCGCCGCCTTAGAAAACATATGGCAGAGGCACCTGCTTGCGGCATGCATAAAATAAAAAAGCCATTGGTAACATAAGATATAAATTTGAGCAGGGGGCTTTAGCACATTTTCGGAGAGTGGCGCAATGATGTTAAACATTCACATCGGAACGTTAATTGTTGTCATTGTGACAGGGCATGCATTTGCGGGCTTGTTGGGCGGCTTCTATCTGGCCAAGCGAAAAAAAGACGCAACGCTGTACACGTTTTTGCTGGCGCGTTTTTTGGATGCCTTTGCATGGACTCTGCTGGGACTGAGAGGATGCATTCCAAGCTGGATGTCGATTTTGGTCGGAAACGCTTTGCTCATGGCGGGAAGCGCTCTGCAAATCGTCTCCTTTCTCTCGGCGAAGGGACGCCTCACCCCTCAACTCAAGCGGAGATGCTATACCATTGCGCTGCTGTTCCTCCTTCTGCTTCAGCTGGCTCTTTCCCTTTACAGCGCCCAAGATGCCATGCGCACCGCTCTGGTCTCTTTCAGCATGGCCATGTTATGGAGCATGCCGGTTTATTTTTCTTTCCGGGATAAAAGCGCCTCCCCTTTGCAGAAGCTTATCACCTTTGTCTATGGAGTGGGAATTATCTTTCTGATTTTCCGGGGTGTTGGAGCTATGCTTTCGGAGCAACCCATGGCTCTTTTGTCCAACCATCTATTTAATATTTTGTTTTTCTTCTGGCTGTATCTGACCACTCTGGTGGGAAATACCGGGCTGATTCTCCTTTCTAAGGAAAAGGCAGATCTGGTTCTAACCAAGGCCGCCACCTGCGACGAACTAACCGACCTGTACAATCGTCGTGCCTTTTTTCTTCACGCCAAGGAATGTCTTGCCTTTTGCGCAAGGCAACAAACGCCCGTCTCATTTTTTATCATGGATTTGGATCACTTTAAAAAGATCAACGACTTCTACGGCCATATCATGGGGGATATGGTGATTAAAAGTTTTGCAGTTACCATCAAGCGTCAGCTGAGAGGCTATGATATTTTGGGCAGAATTGGCGGCGAAGAGTTTACCGCCCTGCTGCCGGGGGTGGGAGAACAAGAGGCCTGCAGCATTGCCCAGCGCCTGAGACGCTCCGTGGAAAATAATCTTGTAAATAATACCATTAAATATACGGTAAGTATTGGAATTACCACCCTTGTTCCCGATGAATGCACCACCATCGAAGATCTGTACGAGCAGGGCGACACCGCCTTGTACGAGGCAAAGCAAAATGGAAGGAATCAGATTGGCATCGCCAAGAAAAAAGCTTGATTCCAAGCCCCGCCCATGATCCGATGGCGGGGCTATTTTCTGCCGTCTGGAAGCTTTGGACAGTTTTACAAAAGTCCTTTTTATTTTTCCCTTCTTCTTTTCAACAGAAGATGCAGGAATTCCGCCTCCTTCCAGCACTATTTGGATGCAGCAACAGATTTTAGGCCTTTTCTCCCACCGATTTCTGTGGTATACTGTAGGTTATTGTATAGCATTTGCATCAGGAGGTTATCTCAGGTATGAGGAAATTGAAAAGCAAGACCACAATATATGCGCTTGCCCTTGGTATCCTTATTGCGGCGCAGCTCTTTTATCCCGCCGTTTCGCCCACATCGGGTATGGCTCTTTCCCTGTTGGGAGATCAAATTTCGTTGGAGCAGGAAGCTCCCGCCACTTTTGTCACCAGCGAGGTAAACACTTTTTCCACCCTGTCCAAAGCCACCAAGAGCTTTGCATCCGTTAACCCCGATGTCAAGGGCTGGCTGATGATTCCCGGTACCAATCTAAACATGCCGGTTACCTATTCTTCTGTGGATAACAACTACTACCTCTACCGGGATTGGAAGGGCAACAACTACCCCGACATCACCTGGAAGAACTGGTTTAACTATCCCGATAACGCCACCTATGTGGACTACCGCCACCGCTGGGGTGATTCCTGGCAGACTTCCTCCAAAAACGTGGTGCTGTATGGCCATAACTGGAGTAATCTGCGGGCTCCCTTTGATATTGGAACCAGTCAGGCCAACGACCGCACCCACCACATGTTTGCTCAGCTGGCCTCCTACACCAACATCGATTTTGCCAAGTGGCAGCCTCACATCTACTATTCTACCGCCGATTACGAGGGCATCTGGCGGGTGTTCTCGGTGGGTTACTGCGAAATCACCCCCACTTTCTTCTACAACAACCCCAATGCCACCAAGGCCCAGCGCCAGGAACTGGTGAATGAATGGCGCAAGCGCAGCCAGTTTAACTACGATGTGGATGTCAACGGAGACGATATTCTGCTCACCCTCACCACCTGCACTCGTCAGCACGGCTCCACCGAAAACCAGCGCTTTGTAGTGGTGGCCCGCCTGCTCCGTCCCGGTGAGAGCGAAAAAGATCCCGTGAACATCACCGTCAACCCCAACGTCAAGCAGCCCGACTTTACCCAGCCGGTCAATCTGGCTCAGCTGCAGGCCCAGCAGATAGCTGCTCAGGCACAGGACATCTCTGCCGAGGAAGCTTCCACCACCCAGTCCGGCGATCCCTTTGCCAACTATGAGCTGGATACCGGGTCCTCCTCCGATTCCGTTTGGCTTCGCTCCTAACAGACCGGACTAGGAAGCTGCATGTTATCAATCCGTTTATAGTTATAACCACAACGAGCGGGATGCAAAATTTGCACCCCGCTCGTTTTCTATGGCTAAAAAAAGCTGTCTGTTGACGCAAAGAGTCATCGCAGCAGCCCTACAAGCCCCACCATACACAGGTTGAGGTAATACACAATGAGTATGCGCAGCAGATAGATCACCCCGGACTCCATGGCATCACCAGCCTTTTGAAAAATTCTTTATTATTGTTTCCGGCTTCGGGGCGATCATGCGGCAAGATTTTTGGGTTTTCGCATCAAATTCCCCTCTAATTCATAGATATGGTAGTAAATCGAGATAATTGCGCCCGGACAGAAATTTTTAGCAAAGGGGATTTGGCCATGAATCCAATTTTAATTGTAGGGATCGCAGCAGGGCTGCTGGGAATTTGGGGCTATGCAGGTAAAAACAGAAGGGACTCGGAGGCAGAGTCTTCCTGCCAGTCTCCGCCCCATTGCTGCCACCAGCCCCATTGCCCCACTCCAGAGGAGAAGTTTGAGGTTGAGCTCAACTGTCAGGCCGACCCGGACTACGAGGTGGTGTGGGAATGCAGCGAAGAATATTCCTGTGATGAGGAAGGCGATTGCGGCGACTTGGATGCATTCTGCGACGAGGAATGTGACGGGGATGAGAACAAAGATCAAGACCAGCGGGAACCCTAGATACAACAGCACAGACAGGCCCGGCGAAAGTTTTCGCCGGGCCTGTTTTGTGTTTTTGCTATCCAATCTCCCAAAAGCGGACTTCCACCTTGAACAGATCGCCGTCTACAATCAAATGAAAGCGGCCCTGCATCAGCTCTGTCAGGCTGCGGGCGATGTTCAGCCCCAGTCCGCTGCCCTCGGTGGAGCGGGCGGTGTCCCCCCGCACAAATCGCTCCATCAGCTCCTGAGCGTCGATTCCCAGCCGGTCCCGGGAAATGTTCTTCACCGACATCACCACTTCCCCATTCAGTTGCTCTACCTGCAGGTAGACCCGGGTCCCCGCCAGAGAGTACTTGCTGACATTGGACAAAAGGTTATCCACCACCCGCCAAAGCAGCCTGCCATCGGCCATGACATAGACTTCTTCCCCCGGGGTATCCAACACCGCTTCCAGCCGCCCGGCCTCCAACCGCTCGGTGTATTCCCCCAAAGCCTGATGTAAAATCTCGCAGATACCGGTGGGCTCCAGAGAGACATTCAGGTTACCGGTAGAGGCCTTGGA
>CALCSA010000435.1 GCA_937894185.1 uncultured Clostridia bacterium
CAGCGGTACCGCACCATGCGGGAGGTGCTCCACACCGACGGCCGCCCTTCCACCCTGATGGATATGGCCACCATTGCCGCCAAAGCCCTGCGGAAGGCCGGTTACCTCAACCGGTTGGATGCCAGCGACGAGATCAACGCCTGCTCCGTCAATGTACGGGTGGAGGTGGACGGCCAGCCTCAGGACTGGCTGGTGATGTTTAAGAACGAGACTCACAACCATCCCACCGAGATTGAGCCCTTTGGCGGAGCCGCCACCTGTCTGGGGGGAGCCATCCGGGACCCTCTTTCCGGGCGGAGCTTTGTCTATCAGGCCATGCGGATCACCGGAGCCGCCAACCCCCTCACCGAGGTTTCCAAAACCCGCCCCGGCAAACTGCCCCAAAAGCAACTCTGCCAGACCGCGGCGGCGGGCTATTCTTCCTACGGCAACCAGATCGGCCTTGCCACCGGGCTGGTGCACGAAATCTATCACCCCGGCTACGAGGCCAAGCGGATGGAGATGGGGGCCGTAGTGGGCGCTGTCCCGGCAGATCACGTGGTGCGGGAGGTGCCCGCCCCCGGCGACAAGGTGATTCTGCTGGGAGGCCGCACCGGACGGGACGGCTGCGGCGGAGCCACCGGTTCCTCCAAGAGCCACACCGTCTCCTCTCTGGAAACCTGCGGCTCCGAGGTGCAGAAGGGCAACGCCCCCGAAGAGCGTAAAATTCAGCGGCTGTTCCGCAATCCCGAGGTCACCCGCCTCATCCGCCGGTGCAACGACTTTGGCGCCGGGGGAGTCTCGGTGGCCATCGGTGAACTGGCCGACGGCGTCTCCATTAATCTAGACGCCGTGCCCCGGAAGTATGAAGGGCTGGACGGCACCGAACTCGCCATCTCCGAAAGTCAGGAGCGGATGGCGGTGGTGGTAGCCCCTCAGGATGCCGAAAAGCTGATCCGTCTGGCTGATGGGGAAAATCTGGAGGCCACTGTGGTGGCCGAGGTGACCGAAAGCCCCCGGCTGACCATGACTTGGCGGGGCAACACCATCGTCAACCTTTCCCGGGAGTTTTTAAACTCCAACGGTGCGGCCAAGCATACCACCATCAAAATCACCGCCCCAGAACAGAAGATTGGGGAAGAGCCCCTGCCTGTCAACCGGGAGACGGTGCTAAAGCAGCTCTCCAGCCTTGCCTTCTGCTCCCAAAAGGGGCTGTCCGAC
>CALCSA010000436.1 GCA_937894185.1 uncultured Clostridia bacterium
CGAAGATGGCTACCGCTGCAAGAAGGAAAATAATCCGGCAGGTTGGACTGATTGCCGTGGGCTGTTTGTTGTATGCTCTGGCCTACAATCTGTTTCTGGACCCCTTTAAAATATCTCCCGGCGGAGTTAGCGGTCTTGCCATGGTCATCGGCCACCTCACCGGATTCCCGGCAGGTATCTCCATCATACTCATGAACGTTCCCCTGCTGATCCTGGCCTTCCTCAAACTGGGGGCCAATTTTATCATCGGCACGGCTATCGCCACCGTTTTGTCCTCCCTGCTCATCGACCTGACGGCGTGGATGCCCACACCGGTGGACGACCCGATGCTGGCGGCAGTCTGCGGCGGAGTGCTAATTGGTGCAGGCCTTGGCTTTATCCTGCGGATGGGGGCCACCACCGGCGGCACCGATATTGTCAGCAAGCTGTTGCAGGTGGCCCGCCCTCACCTGAAAATGGGGCAGATTGTCATGGTGGTGGACGGAGCCATTGTCTGCCTGTCCTCCATTGTGTTCCGGGACTTTTCCCTTGTGGTCTACGCCCTCATCGGGCTTACCCTTTGCGGCAAGGTGATGGATACCATCCTCTATGGTTTTGATATCGCCACTTTGACCTATATCATCTCCGACCGGTATCGAGAGATCGGGGACGCCCTGCAAAAACAGCTGGGCCGGGGCATCACCTATCTGGAAGCACAGGGCGGCTACACCCTAAGCCCCAAAAAAGTCGTGCTCTGCGCCGTTAAGCGGGGGCAGGTAAGCGCTTTGCGGGGCATCATCGAAAGCATTGATCCCACCGCCTTTATCATCGTCACCGAAGGGCACCAAATCTTTGGGGACGGCTTTAACAGCAATTGAATCAGCACAAGGAGGTTTCATGAAACGAGGGCTATGGATTTTGACGGCAGCGGCGCTGCTGCTGGTAGGGATGACGGGATGCGGCCGGGAACCAAAGGACCTTGTCAACGTCGTCTCCCGGGAGGACGGCTCGGGAACCCGGGGGGCCTTTGTGGAACTGCTGGGCATTCAGGGCCCGGATGAACAGGGGGAGAAGATCGATCAAACCACATTGGAAGCGGTGATCACCAACAGCACCTCGGTGATGCTCACACTGGTGGCGGGAGATCAAAACGCGGTGGGATACGTTTCTCTGGGCTCCTTGTCCGAACACGTCAAGGCCCTTGCCATTGACGGTGTGCCCCCCACTATCCAAAGCGTCAAGGGGGGAACCTATCCGGTGGCGCGGCCCTTCAACATCGTCACCGGTGACGCTCTCATCCCCTTGGCTCAGGATTTTATCCGCTTTATCCTCAGCGGCCAAGGGCAGGCGGTGGTGGAAGCAAACGGCTACGTGTCCGCTCTGGAAGGACAAGCCTTCGCTCCGGCTACCCCTCAACCTGAGGGCAAGCTGGCGGTGTCCGGCTCCTCCTCCGTCACTCCGGTGATGGAAAAGCTGGCGGAGGCTTATGGGAAACAGAACCCCGGGGCAACCATTGAGATTCAGCAGAGCGATTCCACCACCGGCATCAACACTGTGGCCGAGGGGATCAGCCATATTGGAATGGCCTCCCGCAATCTCAAGGAAAGCGAAAGTCAAAAGGGCCTGAAGGCCACCGTCATCGCATTGGATGGCATTGCTGTCATCGTCCACAACGACAATCCCCTCACGGAAATTACCGCAGAGCAGGCTGCCGATTTGTTCCGGGGCAGTACCCTGTTTTGGAGTCAGGTGCAGGGGTGAAGGCATGCACTCTACCTCTTTGTACTCTGAAGGACAAGGGATGTTCGAGAGTTAAACTAATAGCAATCATCACACAACGGCATTGTCGTAGGGAGGACAGAGCTTGGTAAAAAAGAAAGAAGCCATCATGCACGTGGTGATTTTAATTTCCACCTGCGTATGTATTGTAGCGGTGCTGCTGATCTGCCTGTTTTTGCTGATGAGCGGTGTCCCTGCCATTGCAAAGATTGGGCCCTTCCGGTTTTTTGCGGGGACGGTTTGGCGGCCCGACCATGAGATTTTTGGCATTCTCCCCATGATTTTAGGCAGTCTGTACGTCACGGCGGGGGCTATTTTGGTGGGAGTGCCCATTGGCGTGCTCACCGCCATCTACATGGCCCGGTTTTGTCCTCCCGCCCTCTACCGGATTTTGCACCCTGCCGTCAGTCTGCTGGCGGGGATTCCGTCGGTGGTCTACGGATTTTTTGGCTTGATGGTGCTGGTACCTCTCACCCGAAATTTGTTTGGAGGCAACGGCAGCAGCATCCTCACCGCCTCGTTGTTGCTGGGAATCATGATACTGCCCACCATCATCTCGGTGAGTGAAGCCTCCCTGCGGGCGGTCCCTCAGTCCTACTACGAGGGCAGCCTTGCCATGGGGGCCACCCACGAGGAAAGCGTCTTTCGGGCGGTGGTTCCCGCCGCCAAATCGGGGATTTTGTCCGCCGTTGTGCTGGGCATTGGCCGGGCCGTGGGGGAGACCATGGCGGTGGTGATGGTGGCGGGCAATCAGGCCAGACTGCCGACGGGAGTTCTGCGGGGAGTGCGGACCCTGACCGCCAACATTGTGCTGGAGATGGGCTATGCCGCCGACCTCCACCGGGAAGCTCTAATCGCCACCGGCGTGGTGCTGTTTGTGTTTATTCTGCTGACCAACCTGCTCTTTTCCCTGCTGAAAAGGGGGCGTAAAGAATGAAAGCGATGACGTCCCCCAAATCCCGGGGGAGCTATGGCCTATCTCTGCTGCTGCGGATTCTGGTTTGGGCCGCCGGGATGATTACTCTGGGTATATTTTGCTGCCTATTAGGCTATATGTTGATGAAAGGTCTGCCCCATCTTTCGTGGGATTTGTTTTCCCCCATCTATACATCAGAGAACGTCTCTTTGTTTCCCGCTCTCATCAATACCGTGACCATGACGCTGTTTTCCCTCCTGCTGGCTGTGCCGGTGGGGATACTTTCCGCCGTCTATCTGGTGGAGTATGCCAAGCGGGGGAACAAGCTGGTCAAGGTGGTGGGGATTGCCGCCGAAACCCTTTCGGGGATTCCCTCCATCGTCTACGGCCTTTTTGGAATGCTGTTCTTTGTCACCACCCTGAAGTGGGGCTACTCCCTGATTGCGGGGGCCTTTACACTGGGGATTATGATTTTGCCCCTGATCATGCGCACCACTGAGGAGGCCCTGCGCTCGGTGCCGGACAGCTACCGGGAAGGAAGCTTTGGACTGGGAGCAGGCAAGCTGCGCACCGTCTTTCGCATTGTAGTGCCCGCTGCCATGCCCGGCATCGCCTCGGGTGTGATTCTGGCCATCGGCCGGATTGTGGGGGAGACAGCGGCGCTCATTTACACTGCCGGTACGGTGGCGGCCATTCCCGAGGGGATGTTCTCCTCGGGGCGGACGTTGGCGGTTCACATGTACGCCCTTTACAGCGAGGGGCTGCACATGGATAAAGGCTACGCCACCGGCGTGGTGCTGATTCTTCTGGTGGTGCTGATCAACTGCGCCGCCTCACTGATCGCAAAGTTTATCGGCCGGGGAGGCAGGGCGTAATGGAGCAGATTCAGGTCAAGGATTTAGATTTATATTACGGTGAGTTTCACGCTCTCAAAAATATTTCCATCGCCATTGAGGAAAAGCAGATCGTGGCCTTTATCGGGCCCTCCGGCTGCGGAAAGTCCACCCTCCTTAAAAGCATTAACCGGATG
>CALCSA010000437.1 GCA_937894185.1 uncultured Clostridia bacterium
TTTCCGCAATAATGATCTTTTGCCGGTCGATTTCCGCGTTGAGGGAATCCAGCATGTCGTTCATTTCGGTGCGCTTGGTCTTTTCTTCCGAAAGTTCTTCTTCCAGCTCGGTGCGCACCTTTTCCGCTGTCGAAAGCTTTTGCTCCAAACCGCGAATGCTTTCGGAAAGCCGTTCCCGGGCCGCGCTGACTTCCTCGAACTGGGCGCTCAGCCGGTCCTGAGCCGCTTGAGCATTGTTGTTGAGCTCAAAAATGTAGTTGAGAACAGATTGCCGCTCGAAGCCGCCAAACAGGGATGTTTTAAAAATTGGTTGATTTTCCACGTAAGCTAACCCCTTCCAATCAGTAAGGTACCGCAACTAAAAATTGCGATACGACATAACATGCCTATGTATTAATAGTGCTTCTTCGGCGTCAAAATACTGCGTTGTCCTTAAGCTTTTCGTTTGCCCCGGCTGCGCAGGGCCTGACGGGTCTGTTTGACCTCGCCCAGGGAATTGGCAATGGCTTCCTCGGTTACCCGCAGAATATCGTCGGAAAAGGACTGGGCGGCCTGACGGATTTCCCGGGACTGCATCTGCGTCTGCGCCAGAATCTCGCTGGCTTTGGTCTGGGAAATTTTGATGATCTCCTCCTGAGCGATCAGAGCCTTGGCCCGCTCCTCCGCCTTGCGGATAATGCCTTCCGCCTCCCGGTGAGCGGCTTCCAAAATCTCGCTCCGGTCGCTGACGATGGCCTTGGCCTGTTTAATTTCGGCGGGCAGATTGATGCGGATATCGTCAATAAAATCCCGCACCTTTTCGGCGTCTACCACGCAGCGCCCTCCTGAAAGGGGCAAGCTCCAGGACTTATCCAGCAGTTCATCCAATAAATCCAGAACTTCTTCTATATTCATCTGGGTGTAACCTCCCCTTGGGTTTTCTCCTCTTTTTTCTGACGGTAGAGTCTTTCACAAATATCATTCAGCACCTCGGGGGGGACAAAATCGGAAATATCCCCACCAAAGGAGGCCACCTGCTTGACCAGACTGGAGTTGAGATACATGTTCTCGGCCTTGGTGGTCAAAAAGATGGTGTCGGCCTCGGGAACCAGACGCTTGTTGGTCAGGGCCATCTGGAACTCGTACTCAAAGTCGGACATGGCCCGCAGGCCCTTGATGATGGCGATGGCGCCTTTTTCCCGGACGTAATCGGCCAACAGACCCTCGTAGGTGTCTGCGGTGACGTTGGGCAGGTGGGCGGTGGCCTTGCGGATCATTTCGGCCCGCTCCTCCGGCGAGAAGGAGGGCTTTTTGTTGGCGTTGATGGCCACCAGAGCAATCACGTTGTCAAAGAGACGGCTGGCTCTGGTGATGATGTCCAAATGTCCTTTGGTGATGGGGTCAAAGCTGCCGGGGCAGATTACGGTTGCCATAGTGAACCTCCAGATGTTGTCCATGGCCGGGGGTGTGTAAGGATGGGCAAGGTGGCCTTCCGGGCCATCTTCCCGCCCGTGGATGCTACACAGATTCCCGGACTCTGTATTGCGCTACCTTGGTTTTGCCGTAGCGGTACTGTTTCTTGAGCAGAAGGCTGCCCGGGGTTTCGGGTAGGGCCGCATTCCGGTCAGCCTCGCACAAAACAATGCCGGAAGGGCTGATGTGGGGGGACAAAGCGGACAAAGCCGCCGCCGCCAGCTCCCCGGCGTAGGGAGGGTCCACAAAGACCATATCAAAGGGTTCCCCACAATATTCCCGCAAAAAGCTCAAGGCATCCCCGGCCATTACTCTGGCATTGTGGGAAAGATCGCAGTTGCGCAGGTTTTCCCGCACCGCCGCCAGACTGTCCTTGGCATTGTCCACAAAGACACAGCTGCGTGCTCCGCGGGAAAGGGCCTCGATGCCCATCTGGCCGGAACCGGCGAAAAGGTCCAGAACCCGGGCACCTTCCACCTCAAACTGGATGATGGAAAACACCGCTTCCTTCACCATATCCGAGGTGGGGCGCACCGCTGTTCCGGCAGGAGTTTGCAGCTTGCGTCCCCGGGCTGTTCCGGTAATTACTCTCATATGAGTTTCCTCCGTGTTTTGCTGTAGGGAGTATCTATTATTTGCTTCAGGGGTATCTATTATTATGCGCAAATCGGGACAGGTTGTCAAGGTAAACCCAAAAGGAAATGCGGCGCGTTCCGCAGAAGCACCGCATTCAAACCTTTTATAAAATTTTGGGACGCAAACCGGGCAAGCCCATGACCTGCCTGTGCCGTTGACCCCGTGTTGGAATGATCAATGCAGATCGGCGAACTC
>CALCSA010000438.1 GCA_937894185.1 uncultured Clostridia bacterium
CATTGCCCTCGTAATCAAAAAAGTATTCGGTGGATACCTGGAAAAAATCAGCCAGTTTTTTCAGGGTAAGGGAATCGGGCACCGAAACTCCCCGCTCGTAGGCGCTGTAGGTCTGGCGCTTAACATCCAGATAACGGGCCACTTCTTCCTGATTAATCTTTTTGGATTTGCGAATGGTCTGTAATCGTTTACCAAGCATCAATATCACCTCTGCTTTCATACTAGCAAATATATTTTGCTAAATCAAGGTTTTTTATGAATAAATAGTGATATGCTCCATTTTATGCGCCAATAGGAGATTTTCTTCCTCTTTCTTGGAAAGTCCGGTTGTTCCGGGGGTGGGATTGTGTTAAAATAATGCCGTAAGGAGGTGGCAGCATGAGCGGTGAATCCCGCAGAAACCGTATCCTGAACATTTTGGAAAACAGCTCCGTTCCGGTGAGCGCCTCCCGAATGGCCACCGAGCTGGGGGTCAGCCGTCAGGTGATTGTGGGGGACGTGGCGCTGCTGCGTGCCTGCGGCTGGGACATTATGGCCACCGCGCGGGGCTATCTTCTGGCTCCGGCCTATCCCGGCAGCCGCTACATGGGCAAGCTGGCCTGCCAGCACACTCTGGAGCAGACCGGGCAGGAGCTTTCTACCATTGTAAGGCTGGGGGGCGAGGTGCTCAACGTGGTGGTGGAGCACTACCTCTACGGCGAAATCACCGGGCAGCTGAACATCGCCACTCAAAAGGATGTGGCGGATTTTTTGCAGCGGGTTAAGGACAACGAAACCCGCCTCCTTTCCGAGTTGACGGGGGGAGTTCATCTCCACACGGTGGCCTGCCGGGACAAAGCTGCCTTCAACGCCATCCAACAGGAGCTGGAACGGCAGGATATTCTCTACCGCTCCAAGGATTGAGAAGGGCCTGCCCCTTCTCTTGTGCCCGGCGGAAATCCTCTCCCCTGCCGAAATGTTTGTTAAGATTTAGATTACCCTTGTATTTATCGCCGGCATCCTCTATAATATACAGGTGACAAGACACCTGTATATTCGGAGGTTTTTTTATGAGGCTCAACATACAAAAGGTTTGCGTTTCGGCGCTGCTGGTAGCCATCGGCCTGATGATACCGCTGTTTTCCCCCATTCGCATTCTGTTGGATCCGGCGTCCTTTACTCTGGCCAGCCATGTGCCCATCTTTATCGCAATGATCATCTCCCCCGGCACAGCCGCTGCCGTTGCTTTGGGCAGTGCTCTGGGATTCTTCCTGAGCTTTCCCATTGTGGTGGCCATGCGGGCGGCCACCCACCTTATCTTTGCCCTGATCGGGGCCTTCTATCTCCAGAAGGTGCCGGATCTGTTGCAGCATCCCCTGCAAACCCGGCTGTTCTCTCTGGTAATTGGGCTGATTCATGCGGCGGCAGAGGTGGCGGTGGTCATTCCCTTTTACTTCAACAACAACCTTAGCGCCGGATTCTACGACAAAGGCTTTTTGATCTCGGTGGTCCTGCTGGTGGGTGTGGGCTCTGTGATCCACAGCATGGTGGATTTTGAGATTGCGCTGGTCATTGTCAAGGTGTTAAGCAAGCAGCGGAGCTTTTCCGCTCTGCGGCCCGCTCAGGGGCATCAGCATTTGTAGGAATCTTTTGTGACGGCACAAACGGACGAACCCCTTTGCCGGGGCTCGTCCGTTTTTCTATGGCCTCTCTTTTGCGAATCATCCCGCTGATTTCCTCATAGAATAGGATGATGTGTTTTTTACCGGGGCTTGACAATCCCCAAATACTTTAGTATATTAGAAACTATTAATATTCTGATAGGATGGTGCATATGGCGGCAAAGAAGATTGCAATCATCGGCAAACAATGTGTGGCCTGCGGGCGATGTGTCCGGGAGTGTCCCTTGGGGGCGCTATCCATTTACAAGGGGCTGCGGGCCCGGGTGGATGCCCGGCGGTGCGTCGGCTGCGGCAAATGCGAGCGGATATGCCCCGCCGCCATCATCGAAATCAGGGAAAGGCAGGTGGCCCCCCATGCAGAAAAAGCGCTGGTATGAGTATTTGTGGATTTGGTCCTCGGTGTATTTGATCCTCGGATTTTTCAACATCCTCTTTGCCTGGCTGGGACTGATCTGTTTTATCCTGCCTTTGATGATCTCCATCGTCTGGGGGAACAAGGCCTACTGCAACCGTTACTGCGGGCGGGGCCAGCTTTTTGAGCTGCTGGGAGGCCGTCTGGGGCTTTCCAGTAACCGCAAGCCCCCTAAATTTTTAAGCTCCCCTTGGTTTCGGTACGGGTTTCTCACCTTTTTTATGACTATGTTCGGTCTGATGCTTTATAACACTTGGCTGGTGGTTTCCGGGGCACCTCTGCGGGAGGTAGTCACCCTCCTTTGGGTGTTCAAGCTCCCCTGGAATTGGACCAACACATCCGCTGCCGCGCCGGGGGTGGCTCAGTTTGCCTTTGGGTTCTACAGTGTGATGGTGACCTCCACCCTTTTGGGGCTGATCACCATGGTGCTGTTCCGGCCCCGCAGCTGGTGTGTTTACTGTCCCATGGGCACCATGACTCAGGGAATTTGCCATCTTAAGCACAGAAAGGACGATTAGCATGGAGGAAAACGCCAAACGCGTTGCCGAGCTGCTCAAGGTGTTGGCCAACGAAAACAGGCTGCTGATTCTATGCGCCCTCATCTCCGGTCCGATGACGGTGACTCAGATTGGGTCCTACGTTCCCGGCATTACTCAAAGCGCACTGTCCCAGCATCTTTCCATCTTAAAGGCCAACGGCATTCTGGACAACCGCAAAAACGGCCAGAACAGCACCTACTTTATTGTGGACCATCGGGTGGAAGAAGTGATGCAGGTGCTCAGGCAGTACTATTGCCAGTAAAGGGAATGCGCTGCAGATTAAAACGGTCGTCCTATGACGACCGTTGTTTTTGGTTGGCAGAAAACCCCGGCGGCTCTTTCAGGGGGCTATCATCCGGTCGGTAATCTTTTTGGCGATGGGGATTCCAATATTGGCCAGAGGGATGGAGATTAAAATGCTGACCAAAGCGGATTTTAAGAAGGCGAAGAAAAAGCCTTCCACAAAGCCCAGATTGATGGCAACCATGATAAAAGCAATGGGAACCGAAATGATAATGGCAGCCAGACAGGAGAACACCAGATTGTAGTGCTTCTCACTGATTTTCATAAAGACACCCCCTTCTTTCTTTTATTGTATCATGGCAAGGCAAGAAAGGTGCCAATGATGGGCTCCGCCGAAAGCTTCCTCAACATAGAAAGCGGCCGAACCAAGGAGTCCGACCGCTTACTTTATTTACCAGCGCCGACGGCAACGGCAGCAGCATGTGCAGCACCGTCTATTGTTCCCGCAGCAGCAGCATCCTACGAGCAGTAATGGCAGTATACACCACATAACAAGTCCTCCATTGCAAGTAAATTATCCCCATGGGGGACATACCAGCATATGCAAAGGGCCGCTAACCGGTGTGAAAGGCACCTTCTCTTCACTGCTCATGATTTGCTTTACAGGGCAGAATGCCCTCTCGTTTTGGGGTACAAATCCCCTGAACGGTCGAAAAAAGAAAAACAATGACGATTGCCGGTACCCCGGGTTTAGATCACTACTGCGGTACCCGATGCGGTGACCATCAGCATGTTGCCTCCGGTTCCCAATACTTCATAATCGATATCCACTCCCACCACAGCATTGGCCCCCATGGAACGAGCCCGCTGCTCCATTTCCCTCAACGCGGATTCCCGGGCTTCCACCAGTTCATCTTCATAGCTTTTAGAGCGTCCGCCAAAAAAATTGGTCAGGCCGGCAGTAAAGTCTTTGATAAAATCAATGCCGCTGATCACCTCGCCCACAACAATGCCTTTGTATTCCCGGACAGGGTATCCCTCAATGGTCGGAGTGGTTGTGATAATCATAAAAAGCTCCTTTTTGATCATTGCAGAAGAAATACGCAATGTCAATGATAATATTATGGTACAGACCGGAACCGAATTTTCTTACCCGGCAACCCTATCTGGCAGCAAGGTAGATACAGGCAGCAATCCACAATATGCACTGTGCCGGCACCATTAGTATAAACTTCAAGTGTTTGGTTTTATGCCGAAAAAGGTGCATTCCAAGGGCAAGGCCAAAACATCCCCCGCACAGGCCCACAAGAAGCAGCGTTGCCTCTGGAATTCGCCAGCGGTTTTTCTTGGCTCGTACCTTGTCCGACCAGCACAGAAAAAATCCCATCAGGCTCAGGCACAAGAGGTAAGGCAACCAATACCCGGGAAGATTCATGATGTTCGCTCCATCCTTTTTGGCTGTCGATTGCAGCCGGCAACCTGCTTGCCGGTGCAGTAAACAGTATTAGTATACATCCCTGCGGCCACAATGGCAAGG
>CALCSA010000439.1 GCA_937894185.1 uncultured Clostridia bacterium
GAGGAATCCTTCTTCTGCACAGAGCGGGAGGACGCCTTGGAAGAGGATCCGGCCTTCAAGGCGATGGAGGAGCCGCCGCTTTTTTGATCGGCAGCGCTGCTTTTACCGGCGGGCGGGGAGGCCTTGGCAGAGGATTTTGATGATGCCTTGGAGGAGGACTTGGACGAGGAGCTGGCCGCCGGGCTTTCCGGCAGACTGGAGGTGACGCCGGGGTTGGGGGAGGATTCCCGGGGAGGCCCCACCGTCAACGAGGGGCCCTGCAGCCTGACCCAGGCCAGACTGGCCCGCACACTGGGGGAAAGCAAGTTGCCCTCCAGATCGTTAAGCTCCACCCAGATGCCGGTGGTGTTGGGTGGAAGGTTCTCGCAGACAAAATCCTCGACGCAGAACAGCTGACCCTCCACCTCCAGGTGCTGAATGGAGGTGCGAGTCAGGGAAAGAAGCGTTTTGCCGCCCCCATCTTGGGAGGTATAGACACAGACTCCAAAGGGAACCAGCTTGGATCTTTCCACCTCATCCACCGGCTGAAAGTTTCCGTAATTGGTTTGGGGGCTCTGCTCAAACACCTGCCAACCCCCATGATGGGCATACAGCTTGCCGTTTTCTGTATGATAATAGGCTCCCGATACCGTGGAAGGGTCGGGGCGAAAGACCCCCGAATCGGTGCCCAGAGCCAGCGAGCCGCCGGGAGAGGAGACGTAAGTTCCCTTGGGGGTGTAAAGGCGCAGCGCGATGCTCTCGGCTCCCTGTGCCAGATACTGGACACAGCCCCGAAGCTTGCCGTCCCGCCCCGGCATCACTTGCAGCTGATACCGGTCGGCGGGCTCCAGACTGCGGCTGCGCATCACTGGAGCCAAATATTCCGCAGAGCCCCGGGCACCGCTTCCCGAGCCATCCATTTGATCCAGATAGGTCAAAGCGTTGGCGGGCAAGAGCAGCAAATGCAGGCAGCCGAAAAGCGCCAGACAGAAAAAGGCCTTTCTCACAGCTCACACTCCCCAACGCCAAAAATCGACTGGCTTCGACGGATTTAGTATAACAAAAGCAGGGGTCAGGCGCAAGGAAAAGGCTGATAAAAACAAAGGGGAAACGAGAAAAGCGCCACAGATTTTTATCCGTGGCGCAAAGTGGCGGGTAGAGCCGGTGATGGGGCTGCTATTTTCTTGATTTTTCCAAAGCACGTGCTTGCCGGATGTCAAACTCCGGGTTGAAGGCGTAGAAGTTCTTGCAGTCCAAATTATCCTGAGTAATGCGCAGGGCCTCTCCAAACCGCTGATAATGGACAATTTCCCGCTCCCGCAAGAAGCGAATGGCGTCCTTAACATCGGGATCGTCGGACAGGCGCAGGATATTGTCGTATGTAGTGCGGGCTTTTTGCTCGGCGGCCAAATCCTCGTGGAGGTCGGTGATAATGTCTCCCTTGGAGGCCAGATAATCCATGGTAAAGGGGATGCCCGCCGCCGAAACAGGATAGATTCCGGTGGTGTGATCCACAAAGTAACTGTCAAAGCCGGACTGCTTGATCTCGTCCATGCAAAGCCGGCGGGTGAGCTGATAGACAATGGCGGAAATCATCTCCATGTGACCCAGCTCTTCGGTACCTACATCGGTTAAAATACCGGTGACCTCCCCATAGGGACAGCTGTACCGCTGATGGAGATAGCGCATGGCGGCTCCAGTTTCGCCATCGGGTCCGCCCAGCTGCGTCATAATGATTTTTGCCATAGCCGGGTTGGGATTCTTGATTTTAACAGGGTACTGAAGCTTCTTACTATACATCCACATAAGCTAAGCCTCCTCGTTTTGCCAGGGCCAGGGATTGTCTACCCAGTTCCAGCGGGGCCCGCCGTCGTAATCGCTGTGTACCAGAGGGCCAAACCTGCTTGTGTAAGCATCTGCGGCAGCTTTGCGCATTTCCAGATACTTTTTGTAGAAATCCAGTGCCATTTGATTCTCGGGATGAGTGTCCAGGAACAGGGCGGTGTCCGCAAGGGCAAAGTCGCAGATTTGCACCCTTTTTAAAAGAACTTCACGCTCATTCACGGCGACAATCCCCCTTTCCCATAAAGGGCAGATCCAGCTCTGCGAAAATGGTGCCGCGGCTGAACCCTTGCTCCGGGTCGTAGATATCGGTGAATTCTTGCATGGGGACATAGGCCATGGCCAGAGTGATGCAGTAGCCGCATTCAGGGGCAGGCATCTGCTCTGGTGTGGGTGTCGGCATGGGAGTGGGTGTCGGCATGGGTGTGGGTGTCGGCATAGGCGTGGGTATCGGCATGGGTGTGGGTCTGGGCATTGGCGTGGGTCTGGGCATTGGCATGGGTGTGGGCATTGGCGTGGGTGTGGGTGCCGGCATGGGTGTGGGCGCCGGCGTGGGAGTGGGTGCCGGCATGGGTGTGGGCGCCGGCGTGGGAGTGGGCATTGGCGTGGGTGTAGACGTTGGGGCCTGTATGCAAGCCGGTGCTTCTCCTCTGCTTACAGACGGCTCCGGTACGGGAGTGCGGTTGACGGTCCAGCCGCCTCTACCTCTCTCCATCCGGAGCTGTGATTCTTTTTTTCTGTTGTCCAAACGTTTTCGCTCCTTTCACAAGTAATCAGGGCATTTTGTTTTGGATTATTGCGAACACAATACCTTTGCCCCAGTCTATGCGCTGTCTGCGGGTCCGGTTCAAAGGCGTTTTGATTTCTTTTCCCGAGTTTGCGGATATTATTGTGAGTTCTCCCTTTTACGACCGGATAATTGGAAGGATTTCCCCCCAAACTGAATTTTTGCGCTTCGTAAGGCAAGACTACTCTTGTATTTGCTGGAGCAAGATGATGACGACAAGGTTGGGAGTATCCGCATGAATAATCTAACACAGGCCGGATTGGCACGACTGGCGGAAACCGCCGCCAAAGCTCCGGTTTCGGGAAGCCCCGGACGAATTTGCCGGGAGCTTAGGGCGATGACGGCCCGTTTGCGCCAGTACTACCTTGCGGTCAGCCGGGGGGAGCGCCAGAGCAATGATCCGGAGCAGATAGCGGTAGAGGAATGGCTCTGCGATAACTATTACGTGCTTGAAAAAGAGAGCAAACAGAGTATCCGGGATATTCAAGGGCAGGCCAAACAGGTGGCTCCCGGTGAATTGGAGCGCTTTTGCTCTTTGTTTTGGACGGTGCTGCGGGAAGTTCCGCCCCTGACCGACGAAACGTTGACCACCGTCCTCACCGCAGTGGGAAAGGTGCGCAAAATCAGCGAAAGCCAGTTTGGCTTTGTTCCCACCGCCATCAAAATCGCCCTGATTCGCATGGCTTACGAGGCCTGCTTTGAACGGCACAGCCACCAGAGGATGAGCTACGCTATCACCGGGATTGGCAAGCTTTCGGATATTGATCTGGATGAGATTATCTACCTCTGTTCCGGGGTTGAGCGGGTTCTGCTGCAGGATCCTGCGGGCATCTACCCCTGTATGGATGCCGATTCCCGGAAATACTACCGGCGGCAGGTGGCTTTGGTCGCCGCCAAAACCCGCCGCTGTGAGGAGGAAACCGCCCAGATTCTGCTGGAGGATTGCCTTGCTCAAACGCAGGAGCCCAAGGACAGCCCCAAACGGCACATCGGCTACCCTATTTTACACAATCCCTATCTCAAAAAAGCCCGGTGGCGGCGGGGGAGGGCCACTCTGGTGGCGGGGGTGCTGCTGCCGCTGCTTCTCTGTATCCTGCTGGCTGCGGCAACCCACCGGATTTGGGTGGGAGTGCTCTGCTTTCTTCCCTTGTGGGAGGTGCTGCGCACTCCCCTGTGGCAGGGAGCCATTACGGGGGTGGACCCCGACTTTATCCCCCGGATGGACCCTAAAAAACTGGGGGAAAAGCCAAAAAGTGTGGTTCTGGTCTCTACCCTGCTGCCGGGAGTGGGGCAGCTTCCCGCGTTGGAGGATCGGCTGCGGCAGCTTTACTTCTCTAACTCCGATTCAGATATGTACTACTGTGTGCTGGCGGACTTTAGGGAGTGGAGCCTTCCCGACGATGAAAAGGATGAATCTCAGGTCAAGGCGGCGGTGGCTCTCATCCGGGAACTGAACCGCCGCCACGGCAACCGCTTTATGCTGTTTTTGCGCTCCCGCACCTACTCCAAAACACAGGGGAAATACAGCGGATGGGAGCGAAAACGGGGAGCCATCACAGAATTTATCCGCTTCTTAAAGGGGGAAAAAACCAGCCTCCATACCTTTGAGGGGGACAGGGAAGTCCTCTCCCAGCTACGGTATATCATTGCGCTGGACTCGGATACCTCCCTGCTTTACGAATGCGCTCAAACTCTGGTCTGCGCCGCCGTCCACCCCCTCAACCGCCCGGTGATCGACAAGG
>CALCSA010000440.1 GCA_937894185.1 uncultured Clostridia bacterium
CGGGCCACGCCACAACCAGCTTATGGAAATGGAAGGAAGTAAGGTAGGAGGTGAGGGAGATGTTCATCAAGGTGTCTCCGGGGCCTCCCTTAGTCAGAGCAAAGATGATGCTGAACTCCTGCAGAGACGCCATCAGCCTAAACAGCAGGGCGATGTACATAAAGGGCTTGAGCATGGGTAAAGTCAGGGTTTTAAAGGTGAACCATGCCCCGGCGCCTGAGCGGCCTCAAAGGGGGATTTGGGCAGGGACTGGATTCCGGCCAGCACCAGCAGCAGGACAAAGGGGGTGTTGACCCAAGTGTCGATCAGCACTGCCGTAAAGAGTGCCGTGGCGTGGGAGGCTGCCCATGGAAAATCGTAAATGCCGAAGACGTTCAGCAGCTTTTCCAGCACGCCGATGGAGTTGGAGGTCATCAGCTGCCAGATCAGCACGGCAATGGCGGGAGCCACCATCAGGGGAAAGGTAAACAGCACCTTGAGCACGCGGCTGAACTTGGTATCCTTTTTCAGCAGCAGGGCAATGCCGGTTCCCAGCAGCATCTGGGTGGCGGTGGTGCAGAAGGCGTATTTCAGGGTCACCCAAAGGGAGTGGTAAAAGGCCCGGTCGCTCAGGGTGTTCACCCAGTTTTTGGCTCCCACAAAGGTAAAGGTGGGGAATTTAAACGAGTAGTTGGTCAGAGACAGCACAATGGCGCTGGCAAAGGGAATCAGGATCCCAATGAGGATCAGAAGTCCCGGCGCGATGATCAGGTACGGCCTGCGCCGGATATTTAGCGGAACTTCGTTGTAGTTCACCTGTTTCGTTTTGGGCTTGGTGGCGGTTGCCATGATAGAACCCCCTATCAGAATTCGGGTCGGTCAGGGATTTGGGGTGCAAAAAGTCCGCCGCACCGCTGGCGCGGCGGACTTTTTTACAATCCCAGCTCAATCCGCTAACTTTTAGTTGATTACAATGTCCTCTACCGTCCGGTCCATCTTCGCTTTGAGGGTATCCATCGCTTCCTGTACCGAGCTGTATTGTCCGGCAATCATATCCTGTAGAGTAGCAGCCCATTCGGTGGTGGTTTCAAAGAAATAAGGCTGGGGGGTAAAAAGGATGGTGGTCTGGCCGATGGTCTGGTTGTAAGCATCAATGTAGCCGGGCTGATCCTTCAGCTTTTCCTTAAAGCCGTCGGACTCCCACACAGAGGTGCGCACCGGGTCCAAATTGTTGCCTTCAATGGAGGACGCCATGCAGAAGTCCTTGCCGGTGAAGTACAGCAGGAAGTACCAGGCGGCATCCTTGTTCTTGGAGGAGTTGTTCATGGCCAGAGACCAGGTCCAGTAGTTGGAGGTGGTGACGTCGCCCTTGTTCACAACGGGAATAGGAGCCCAGGCGATGTTCCCCGCTTCCTGAGAAGCGCCGGGCCAGTTCTGCTGGATGGTGACGGCGTCGGCGTCAATCATCATGGCTGCTTTGCCTGCACCCAGATCGGCGGCACACTCGTACCAGGTGTACTTGGACCAGGAGGGGGAACCGCCCCGCTTGATCAGCTCCACAAAGTACTCGTTCATCTTGACGGATTCAGGGGAGTTGAGCTGAGAGACCAGCTTTCCGTTTTCAACGGCAAGGTTGGTGGAACCGTCTCCGTTTTCAATGGCAAAGTCCTTGGCACCAAAGTTGGCAAAGGTGCTCATGTAAC
>CALCSA010000441.1 GCA_937894185.1 uncultured Clostridia bacterium
CTTCCAGCAAACGGCGGTCTCCGATCACCGCCTTGGCTTTCCGCAAAGCATCCAGAGCTTGCAGGGTGAGAAGCTCCCTGCCGCCGGGCCCCATCCCGATGAGATTGACCTTCATCTGTCTTCCTCCATCCAGCGGTCCACCGCCTTTATGATTTCCTCCGGGGTCATTCCCTCTTGGGGGCGGGGCCTTCCGATCACCACCAGTGTGGCCCCCACCTCCCGGGCGGCCTGCGCTTTTTGGGCAAAGCCGCCGGGAGAACCGCCGTCCTTGGTCACCAAGGTGCGAATGTGCCACTGGAGCATCAGCTCCCGATTGAGCCCCCTGGAAAATGGCCCCTGCATGGCCATAACATGCCCCGGAGAGATACCAAGGCCGCGGCAGTGCTCCAAGGATTCCACAGCAGGCAGCACCCGGAGATAGAGGCGACTTTGATAGTCCTGAATGCGTGTGAAGGTTTCCAGATCCTTGGTTCCGGTGGTGAGGAGGATGTTGCCGGCGGTTCCTTCCAGATACCGGGTGGCTTCCTGCGCCGTGGGAACTGCCACACAGTGCTCCACCTGACTTTCAGGCCTGCTCAGGCGCAGCAGGGGCAAGCCCTGTGCCCGGCAGGCGTCCCGAATGGTCTGCCCCGCACCGCTGGCATAGGGGTGGGTGGCGTCCACCACCAAGCCCACCTGATGTTCTTCCATCCGGCGGATCATGTCCTCTCTGCTCATCCGGCCGCTGAGGATTTCAACGCCTTCCCGTTCCTCCAGCAGTTCCCGCCCGTATTGGGTGGCCACGCTGACCAGCAGCCGAAGTCCCGGCCGGGCAAGGCATGCGGTGAGGGTTCGCCCCTCGGTGGTGCCTCCAAACAGCAGCAGTGTCTTCATGATTTCCGGTACCCCCGGGGGGTGACCATTCTTCCGGCCACCTTGCGGGTTTGGCTGTTGCCGATAAAGACGGTGGTGAACATATCGGCGGAAAATTCCCGCAGCTCCCGCAGAGTCATCAGGCGGCCCTGCTCCCCTTCCCGCCCGATGTTACGGGTAACGGCGCAGAGCCGTTCCGGCGGCAGGGTGTCCAGCAGAATATCGCAGGCCCGCGCAAGGTAATCCGCACGTTTGCGGCTGGCGGGGTTGTAGAGGCAGATGGCAAAATCCCCCTGAGCGGCTGTGCGCAGGCGGCGTTCAATCAGTTCCCACGGGGTGAGAAGGTCGCTTAAAGAAATGATGGCAAAGTCGTGGCCTAAAGGGGCTCCCAGCAAAGCCCCGCCGCTCATGGCGGCGCTGACTCCGGCAATTACCTCAACCTCTACCTGTGGAAACTGAGGGGCCAGTTCCAGAACGGGGCCGTAAACTCCCGCGTCCCCGCTGCAGACCATGGCCACTGTCCGCCCCTTATCCGCTTGTTCCAACGCAAGGCGGCAGCGCTCCAGCTCCCCCTTCATGGGGGTGGAAAGCAGCTCCTTGCCGGGGTAACGATCCCGAATCAGGTCAATGTAGCCGGTGTAACCGCAGAGAATGTCGGCGCTTTCCAGCGCATGAGCCGCCTCTATGGTCATCCGCTCCGGCGATCCGGGGCCAAGCCCCACCACCAACAGCTTTTTCATAGCTCCTCCTCGAAGGAGGCTTCCCAAGGCGAACGTGCCAGCGCCACGGTAACGCCTCCCGCAATTTGTTTGGGGGCAATCAGCCTGCCCCCCCGGCTGCCCAAAAGGGCGCTGCGCTCGCAGACATTGTCCACCCCGGTAATTTCTTTCACAAAAGCCGAGGGAGAAAACTCCCCGGGCAGGTTTCCCAGTTCTTCGGAGGAAAAGGTCTCCAAGGGAATCCCCAACTCCCGGCAGGCTTCCAGCAGCCCCGGCTCCTTTTTCTTTAAATCGATGGAGCAGATGCGGCAGAGAGCCAGCGGGTGAATCTCATGGATTTCCAGCGTCTGTTCCAGTGCTGACAAAATGGCATCCTTGGAGGTTCCCTTGCGGCAGCCGATGCCCGCCGCCACTACCGGGGGAATCAGATGGAGGGCAGCTTCATCTTTGGAAACCTCATGGCTGATTCCCACCTGTGCGTCTAAGTCCCAGTCCGTCACCGTCACCCCGGCGGGGGCAGCTCCCCGGATGGGGTAGCGGCTGAACATCTTGATGTTCTCCCCTGCCAGCAGACGGCGGGAGACCTCTTTGATCCGGCCGGGGTTGGCGATGTGCAGCCCCTGAGAAACCGCCCAGCTGTCCACGGCAAAGACGCCTTTGACGTCGGTGGCGGTGGTGAGCGCCGCCACTCCCCCGGTGTAAGCGGCAATCTGCCGGGCCAGAGCGTTGGCTTCCCCCACATGGCCGGAAAGCAAAGGGATGACAAAGCGGCCTTCCTCATCCAGAACCACCACGGCGGGGTCCACTGTTTTCCCTTGAAGGAAAGGGGCCACTAAGCGGATGGCAATTCCCGCCGCCCCGATGAACACAAGGCCACTTCCGTGGCAAAAGCGTTCCCCCACCCAGAACTTCAGCGATGTGCCAAGGGTGTGAAAGGGGGTGTGCTGTGCATCCGGGCCAAGAGTCTGCGCCAGCCTTTCTCCCAATCTTTCTCCCCCGGGGGTGAAGGAAAGGAGGAATACCTTCATGCTTTGGTTCCCTCCCGGAATTCCGTGGTAAACTCCGGATGATAAAGGCAGGAGCGGTCCCCTTCCTCCTCCAGAAAGTCCCCCACCAGTATGAGGGCGGTTTTGGTGACGCCCTGCTCTCTGGCGGTTTGGGCCAGCGTTCCCACCCGGCAGCGGAGGACTTTTTCCTCCGGCCAAGTGGCCTTGTAGACAATGGCGGCGGGAGTTTCGGCGGTATAGGCTCCCTGAAGCAATTGAGCTTCCAGCTGCTCCAACAGCCCGGTGCTGAGGAATACCGCCATGGAAGCTCCATGGGCGGCCAGCGACGCCATCTTTTCCCCTTCCGGCACGGGGGTGCGGCCCTCCATCCGGGTGAGGATCAGGGTTTGGCTGATTCCGGGCAGGGTGTATTCCGCCCCCAGAGCGGCGGCTGCCCCCAAAAAGCTGGAAACCCCCGGCACTACCTCCCACGGAATGTGCAGGGCATCCAGCCGGACAATCTGCTCCCGGATGGCTCCGTACAGGCTGGGATCCCCGGTGTGGAGCCGCACTGTCATCTGCTTCGCGGCGTGGGCCCGCTCCATGACGGCCACCACTTCCTCCAAGGTCATAAGGGCGCTGTTGTAAATCTCACAGCCTTTTTTGGCCGATTCCAGCAGAGCCGGATTGACCAGACTCCCCGCATAAATGATCACATCCGCCTCGCGCAGAAGCCTGTCCCCCCGCAGGGTGATCAGGTCGGGGGCGCCGCTGCCCGCTCCCACAAAGT
This sequence comes from uncultured Clostridia bacterium, assembly GCA_937894185.1. Lineage (GTDB taxonomy): Bacteria > Bacillota > Clostridia > Oscillospirales > Ruminococcaceae > WRAV01. The sequence continues at coordinate 3,348 of CALCSA010000441.1, forward strand.
ATACCATTTCACTGCACCTCCAAGCCGAATAGCTCCGCCGTGCCCGCAGTCCAGGCCAAAGGCCCCCACTGATTGGTGAACAGCAAAAGCTCACATGTTATTTGCCCCTGAGTTCTCTGGTTCAGGTGAAACACTCCCCGCCGCAACATAGAATCCATCACAGGCTGCCGGAGCTGGGCAAATTCCAGAAGCTCCACGCACTGGTCGGTGGTGGAGGCCGCCATCAGCTGTTGGGCCAGAGGGGCTCCCCCGCCTGCCAGAGCGGCGTGGGCGGTGATGATCTCCATTCTGCCGTCGGCATAGGCGGAGTGGGTGTTCACGATCCCCCCTGCCAGCTTGACAAACTTGCCCAGATGCCCCACCAGATACAGCCGCCGATAGCCAAGACTTAGGGCAAAGTCCAATGTATCTCCAATGAAGTTGGAGCATTTGAGCTGAGGAAGCTCGCGTTTTGGCGGATGCTCCCCGAGGAAGGAGGTTCCGTAGTTGCCCGGGGTGATGAGCAGTTCCCGGTGGCCCTGAGCCGCCAGCATCTTCATCTCCACCTCTATGGTATCGATGAGGGCTTGCACGCTTTGAGGTTCCACAATTCCGCTGCTGCCTAAAATAGAGATGCCCCCTTGGATGCCCAGCCGGGGATTAAAGGTTTTGGCGGCGATTTCCTCCCCGCCGGGGGCGCTGACCTCTACCCAAATACTCCCGCCATAGCCCTGCTGCCGGCAGACCTCCTCCACTGCCTGCGCAATCATCTGCCGGGGGCCTTTGTTGATAGCGGCGGCTCCCACCGGCTGTTCCAGCCCCGGAAGGGTGACCCGGCCCACCCCTTCTCCCCCGTCGATGACGATTCCCGGCTGCCGGTTTAAGCGGACGACAGCGTAAATGACAAGGTCGTCGGTGACATCGCTGTCGTCCCCTGCGTCCTTGCGCACCCCGCACCGGGCAAAGCCGGGCGGGGCGCAGCCGTGGATAATATCCGCCGTCACCTCAATGCCCGAGGGGGTCACAATGCTCTGCCGGGGGGCTTCTTCCCCTGTCAGGAGTTTAAGGGTGGCGGCCTTGGCGGCCAGAGCGGCGCAGCTTCCGGTGGTGTAGCCGCACCGCAGCCGCCTGCCCCCTTTTTCGATATAATGCTCGAACTTCATCCGGCCACCTCCAGAAATAGAAAAATCGCACCCTCCCGCCGGAAAGGATGCGATAAGTATGGCAAAAAGCCACCCACTCATCACACCGGCCGAAGTCCCGTCAGCAGTGTGGAATGCCGCCTTGGCGGCTATCATCCAACGGCCAGGTCTTCTGGCTCAGGTGTCATGGCCGCGGCTTTGCCTTCCCGTTTTACAACAGTGGCGCATAAAGTGCGGCTGGTACCATTACAGCGGCGGCTCCGCGCGGGATTTTCCCCCGGCTTCCCTTGGGGGCTTTCGCCCCGCAGCCGTTGGATTTTTTCTTACCTTCAGTATAGAGCCGGTGGGGGATTCTGTCAATTAAAAAGCAAGATTTTCAAAACGATCTGTTTCTCCCTGTTCTTTTGAAGGGTTTTGTGTCCGCAAACGTTGTTTCCAATAATTGTTATTCGTGGAAAATATATGCACTTTTTATGCTCTAATAATGTGTTATAATTATGGAAACAAATAGCCTGTATTGTCGATTCCCCATTTCCTGTATGCAAGGCATCGGCCGCAACGAAAGGAGACAGTTTCCAGTGATTGACGAAACTCTTGATTATAATGAACCCATCGAAATAGCAGAGGGAGTCTACTGGGTTGGGTTTGCCGATGCGTATGCAGGGCTGCACTGCAACCCTTACTTAATTGTGGATGGGCAGGAGGCTGTTTTGCTGGACAGCGGAAGCCGCAGCGACTTTAGTACTGTGATGCTAAAAATTATGCGGGCGGGAGTGGCTCCCAACCAAATTTGCAGGTTGATCTATCACCACTATGACCCCGACCTGTGCGCCAACATCCCTCATATGGAGGCGATGATTCACAGCAAGGAGCTTAAAATTATCTCCCACTACGAGAACAACCTGTTTATCAACTACTACTCCTCTACCTCCCCCAAGCAGTGCATAGAAACCCTTGGGTTTGAGTTTAAGTTTTCCAGCGGCAGGCAGCTCACCTTTATCCGCACCCCGTATTCCCACTCGCCGGGAAGCTTTATGACCTACGATACCAAAACCAAGATTTTGTTCAGCAGCGATATCTTCGGCAGCTACGACCATCACTGGAGCCTGTACACCCACTTGGGGGAACAGTGCTGGAACTGTGACGTGAACCGGCCCTGCCCCTATACCGGCAAGCACTGTCAGATTCAGGGGATGCTGACCTTCCACCGGCGGAGTATGACCTCCGCCAAGGCCCTGCGCTACGCTCTGGATCGAATCGGGGAACTGGATGTTTCCCTGATTGCTCCCCAGCACGGCAGCCTTCTGCACACCCCCATCTCCCGGCAGGTGGCTATCCAGCGGCTGCGGGCTTTGGACAACGTTGGCATCGATTACTTTCTGGAGGAGGTGGCACGGTGAAGCAACTGGAAGCCGAATGGCTCCCCCAACGTTCTGATTCCGCCCAGCAGGCCAAAACTATGCTGGACTATTTTGCCGACCGGGTGGACTATCAGATTCAGACTCATCTGGTCTCGGAGCTAATGGCCCGCTATGTGGAGGTTTCGCGGCAGCTGGAGATTCAGAACCGCCAGCTGGAACAAAGCGACGCCAGCCGCCGGGAGGCTCAGAAGATCGCCTCTTTGGGCAACTGGCAGCTGGATCTTGCCACCCAGGAGCTGTGGTGGTCGGACACCATGGGGGAGCTGCTGGAGCTGGAGGAACCGGAAGAAGGCGAACTGCAGCGATTTCTCGACACCATCCACCCGGGGGACCTCCCTCTGGCCCAGCTTATGCTGGAAAGTATTTCCCGGGGCATCGAGCCGCCCCCCTATCAGCTGCGGCTGATGCTGGGAGAGGACCGGATCAAGTGGGTGCACATCCGCTGTGTCATGCACCGGGACCTTTCCGGAACCCCCGTTGCGGTTCATGGCACCATTCAGGACATCACCGCTTCCAAGCTGGCCGAGGAGAAGCTGCAAAAATACAACGACCATCTGGAGGAGCTGGTGGAGGAAAAGGTCAAGGTCATTTCCGCCTCCCAGCTTTCTACCATCTTTGCTCTGGTCAAGTTGGCGGAGTCCCGGGATGATGATACCGGGAACCACATTGGCAGAACGGCGGCCTATTGCAGGCTGCTGGCGGAAAAGCTGCTGGAGCGGGGAGAGCATCCTCAGGTGATCAACGCCGAATTTGTGGAGGTCATCACCAACGCAAGCCCCCTGCACGACATTGGCAAGGTAGGGATTCCCGACGCCATCCTTCTCAAGCCCGGCAGGTTGACCCCGGAAGAGTTTGAGGTGATGAAAACCCACGTCATCATCGGCCACGAAACTCTGGCCAGCGTACAGGAGCAGTGCGACCTCAACGCCTTTGTGCAGATCGGGATGGACATCACCCTCTGCCACCACGAAAAATGGGACGGCAGTGGGTACCCGGCCGGATTAAAGGGAGGGGAAATCCCCATTTCGGCGCGGATTATGGCTCTGGCCGACGTGTATGACGCCCTGCGCTCCAAGCGGGTTTATAAGGAGAGCTTTTCCCACGAAACGAGCATGGACATCATCCGCCGGGGCAGTGGCAAGCACTTTGACCCCCTGCTGGTAGAGCTGTTCTTGCAGAACCATATGGATTTTCGGGGCATCTTTGAGCAGAGCATTCAGCTGCCCGGTTTTCCGGCGGCTCTTTGTAATATTTAAAGGGTTGGGCGGTGGATTCCCGTGGGGTTCCGCCGCCTCTTGCTAATATTTTCCTGCCGAAAAAATTCTGAAATCCCTCTTGAATTCCTTTCCATATCATGCTAAAATAAGACAATTTGTGTGTATGCATCCAGAGGAGGAATATCCATGAGTCAAAGAAAGATTGTGCAGGTAGAAGAACGCTTACCATTTCTGACCATGTTGCCGTTGAGTATTCAGCATGTATTTGCAATGTTTGGCGCAACGGTACTGGTTCCCCTGATTTTCGGCATTGACCCCGGAGTCGTCTTGTTTATGAACGGTGTGGGAACCCTTCTATTCATTGCAATTACCAAAGGTAAGGCTCCTGCTTATTTGGGTTCAAGCTTCGCCTTTATCGCCCCCGTCAGCACTGTCATGGCCGCAAGTGGTGTGCAGAACGCACAGGGGGGAGTCGTGTTTGTAGGCGTCATCGGTATGATTGTAGCTTTTGTGATCTATAAGTTCGGCACCGACTGGATTGATATTCTTCTTCCTCCCGCCGCTATGGGACCTATTGTTGCTTTGATAGGTTTCGAGTTGGCGGGAGTTTCTGTGGGTGGGGGGGCCATCGGGGCCACCTTGACCGGAGAAGGCGCCACCACCGGCAGCATCGTGGTGTTTTCCGTCACCCTGCTGGTGGCGGTGCTGGGCTCGGTGCTGTTCCGGGGATTTTTGGGAGTGATTCCCCTGCTGGTGGCTCTGGTCAGCGGCTATATCACCGCGATCTGCTTTGATATGGTGGATTTTATCCCTATACTGACCACCAAATTCTTTACGATGCCCCATTTTGTGATGGCAAAGTTTGATCTGACCTCCATGCTGACCATTGCCCCTGTGGCTCTGGTGCTGGCCGCCGAACACATTGGCCACCAGATCGTCACCGGAAAAATTGTAGGCAGAGACCTGCTGAAGGACCCCGGGCTGCACCGCACCTACTTTGCGGACAACCTTTCCACCGCCATTTCCGGCCTGTTTGGCGCAGTGGGAACCACCACCTACGGCGAAAACATCGGCGTGATGGCCATCACCGGAGTGTACAGCGTTCAGGTCATTGCAGGGGCGGCCTGTATCTCCATTCTCATGGCCTTTATCGGACCCCTTTCCGCGTTGATCTCCACCATTCCCGGCAACGTCATCGGCGGCATCACCTTTTTGCTCTACGGCATGATCGGGACCTCCGGTCTGCGCATTCTGGTGGACCGCCAGGTGGATTACGGCAAATCCCGGAATCTGGTGATGACCTCGGTGATCTTTGTAGCCGGGCTTTCCGGACTGACGGTCCACATCGGGCAGGTGGGAATTTCCGGCATGGCACTCAGCGCCATTGTGGGCATCCTTTTTGGCATCGTCTTCTATGTCTTCGACAAGCTGGGAGTCAACACCGACTGATCTCCCCAAACGTGAATAGCAATCCCCTCCCGTCCAATTCCGGCGGGGGGGATTTTTTACGGAAAAAATAAAGTCCGCATAAAAAAAAGGACCCCTATCACCTGGAATTTAGAAGAAATTTATTTTTTCTAAACTATGGTAACTTGACACACCTTGATGGAAATATCAGGGCAAACCTGTTTGTTTGCCTTGTACACTCTTGTCCGAAAAGTAAACTAAAAGCTGCCGGCATCGCTGTTAAGGCACGTTATGCCAAAGGACAGAATACCCTAATGCAAGAGGTGAAGTATCATGTCAATGCCAGAATTGCCAACTCCAAATCCCGATTTGACCCGGGAGCAGGCTTTAAATATGATACTCTCCTCCATTGCCATGGAGGAAGTTGCTCTGAGTCACATCATGAACGCCGAGGGGGAAAAAATTCAGTACATCCTCGGCCATCTAAATGAAAATGGCTGCAGAACCAAGCCCGAAGATGTGTTGGCTATCAATCAAAGTGTCACAAAACTGTTGGAAATGATCCTGCAAAATCAACTGATTCTCAAAAACAAAACCGATTCCGTACTGGAGCATCTGCCAAAGCCTTCTCCTCCTCCCATTCCGCCCAAGCCCCCCTGCCCGCCGAGGCCCCCCTGCCCGCCGAGGCCTCCAAATTCCCCTGTTCCGCCTTTCCCCTGCCCTTCCCATTGCTGTTGCATACCGCCGGCCATGTGCAATTCTCTCCTGTGCTTTGAAGTGGTGCCCGGCATCTACTGCCCCGGTACCCCTTTGCAGTGGAGCCCACGGCCACGGGGGCATTTTTCCGTTCTTTCTCCATCTGCCAAAAACTGCTCCTGCCTGAAATTGTTCCAGAGCGGCTTGTACAAAGCAAGCTTTTCCTTCGAGCTTTGCGAGTTTGAAAAAGCGGGAACCGTGGCTTTGTTTGTCATCTCTCCCGAAGGCGTGAACGCTTTTGAGCTGTTTCATCTGGAAGCCCGGAGCCTGAAGAACAGACTGACCGGACACACCATGATCCAAATTCCTCCATGCCGCTATCCCTGTCATGTTTCCACGCTGGCGCACTCTAAAAACGAACTGCGGATACGGCGGGGCGAGCTTATCCTAACAAAAATGTAGAAGGTCACTCATTATTATAACGGAGGCGATGTATCTTGTCACAACCTTCTTTCCCCGAAAATCCCAATATCAACCGAGACGATGCCATTAATCAGATCCTGTCATCCATTGCCATGGAGGAGCTTGGACTCAGCCATATCATCAACGCGGAAGGTGAAAAAATTCAGTATGTGCTGGGGACCCTTCCCGGCCTGACCGGCCCCCCCGCTACCATTGACGATCTGCTGAAAACCAACGAGAGCGTTCAGGGCCTTTTGCAGAGCGCTTCCTACAACCAGCTGTTCCTGAAGGCCAAGATGCAGCAGGCTCTGTCCTCCTCGGAGATGCAGGGCCCCACCGGACCCACCGGCCCCTCCGGGTTGGCGGGAGATCCGGGTGGGCCAACCGGGCCCCAAGGCCCCACCGGTCCTCTGCCGTTAGGAAAACAAGAGTACAGGGACTGGAACCTTCCCTATAAAACGCCAAAAAACCGCTCTATCTTCCTTCTTTTCCCCTTCCCCTTGAAAAAAAGATTTAAACGCAGTATAATGTTTTAATACAGCGGTGGAGTTGTGGGAAATGACGATGTCATTGAACAGCTCCTTTTTTTTACAACCAGCATTTTACTGCTTTAAATCAGTTTCGATGCAAAATCGATTTTGCGCATTCCTGGCGGGAGGGCAGGTCTTTTGGATAATTTGTTGGAAGTGCATGGCCTGAATGTAGAGTTTGTAAATGGCGAAGGCCCGGTAAGCGTCATCTCCAATCTTTCGTTCCATGTGGCACGGGGCGAGGTTTTGGGCATTGTAGGCGAATCCGGCAGCGGAAAAAGCGTCACCTCTTTAGCGGTGATGAGGCTGCTTCCGGCGGCGGCTCAGGTGCAGGGCAGCATCCTGTTTGAGGGCAGAGATTTGCTTTCCCTCAGCGAGCAGGAAATGCAGCAGGTGCGTGGCAACCGCATCGCCATGATTTTTCAGGAGCCCATGACCTCCCTCAACCCCATACATACCTGTGGACGGCAGATTATGGAGTCCATTTTGCTCCACAGCAAGCTTTCCAAAAAAGAGGCTCAGGACAAGGCTCTTGAGCTGCTGGAGCTTTGCGGTATTCCCGACGCGGCCCAGCGGCTGCGGGAATACCCTCACCAGCTGTCCGGGGGAATGCGCCAGCGGGTTATGATCGCCATTGCTCTGGCCTGCGACCCGGATTTGCTCATCGCCGACGAGCCCACCACGGCGCTGGACGTCACCATTCAGGCCCAGATTCTGGGGCTTCTTAAGGATATTCGGGGGCAGCGGGATATGGGCATCATCATGATCACCCACGATCTTGGCATCGTCTCCGATTCTTGCGACCGGGTGGCGGTGATGTACTGCGGGGAAATGGTGGAGACCTCCCCGGTCAGGCAGCTGTTCCGGGACCCTCTCCACCCCTACACCGCCGGGCTGATTCAGGCTCTGCCCCGGCTGACAGGAACCACCAAGCGGCTGGAAGCTATTGAGGGCATGGTGCCCGACGCCGGCCAAATGCCGGAAGGCTGCCGCTTTCACCCCCGCTGCAAGCAGGCCCAGCCCCGGTGCCGCAAGGAGCACCCCGAGCTGAAGGCTTTGCCCGACGGCCGGTGGGTGCGGTGTGTTCTGTTCGAAGACAAGGAGCGAGAGGTAACACAGCATGAACAATGAGGTTCTGCTGCAGGCACAGGATGTCAAGCAGCATTTTACAGTGAAAAAGGAGCGGGGGCAAAAAGCCACCCTGTACGCGGTGGACGGCGTCACCCTTTCCATTGATAAAGGAGAGACCTTTGGGCTGGTAGGGGAATCGGGATGTGGAAAATCCACGTTGGGCAAGACCTTTCTGCGGCTCTACCCCCTCACCGGCGGCAAGATCATTTTTGACGGCAAGGATATTTCCCGCCTGCGGGGCCGGGAGCTCAAGGAGTTCCGGTGCAAATCCCAGATGATTTTTCAGGACCCTTCCTCCTGCCTCAACCCCAGACGGAAGATTTTGGATATTCTCATGGAGCCTTTTGTCATTCATGGCCTGCTCACAGGGGAGGAGCGCAGGCGCAGGATTCTGGAGCTCTGCGATATGGTGGGGCTTTCCAGCCAATATCTGGAACGCTACCCCCACGAAATGTCCGGCGGCCAGAAGCAGAGGGTGGGTATTGCCCGGGCCCTTGCCCTCAATCCCCAGATGATCATCTGCGATGAGCCGGTTTCGGCTCTGGATGTTTCCATTCAGGCGCAGGTCATCAACCTGCTGGAGGACCTGCAGAAGCAGCTGAGCCTCACCTATCTGTTTATTTCTCACAACCTCAGTGTGGTCAAACACTGTTGCCAGCGCATCGGCGTCATGTATCTGGGAAAGATCGTGGAGCTTGCCCCGGCGGGCCATATCTATCAGGACGCAAGGCACCCCTACACACAGGCTCTGATTTCCGCCATCCCCATTATTGATGACGGCAGCGCGGAGCCTGTTCTCCAGCGGATTGTGCTTTCCGGGGATCTGCCCAGCCCCACCGATCCCCCTGTGGGCTGCGCCTTTCACACCCGCTGCCCTCATGTCATGGAGCGTTGCCGCAGGGAGCGGCCCTCGCTGCAAGAGGTGGAGCCGGGGCATTTTGTTTCCTGTTATCTCTGCGAACAACATCCATAAAGGAGCTTATCCTTTATTATATTAGGAGGTACATATGAAAAAAATATTAGCGATTCTTTTAACCTGCAGTCTTTTGGTCTCCCTGCTGGCCGCCTGCGCCGGCGGAAGCAGCGGAAAGGTTACTGCTCCCCCGAGTGGCGATGCTTCCGGCTCGGGAGACACTGCAGCCCCTGCCCAGCCCAACACCGTGGTGATCGGTGCTCAGTCCGACCTGATCACTCTGGACCCGGGCAACATGTATGAGCCCTACGCCAACATGATTTCCTACGCGGCCTACGATATGCTCTACCGCGTGGAATCCGGCACCATGGGAACTCCTGTCCCCTCTGTGGCCACCGGAGTGGAAATTGACGACACCAACACGGTTTACACCTTCCCTCTGCGGGACGATGTGGTCTTTGCCAGCGGCAACAAGCTCACCGCCAAGGATGTGGTCTGGAGCATCAACCGGGTGCTGAACATGAAGGACAGCAACGCCTACTCCAACGTCAAAATCGTGGAAAAGGTAGAGGCTCCCGACGATTCCACCGTGGTGTTTACCCTGACCGAGCCCGACGCTTCCTTTTTGGTAAAGCTGACCTCCAACGCCTACTGTATTCTGGACAGTGAGGTAGTCAAGGAGCACGGCGGTTCCGATACCGGCGGCGACACAGCCAAAACATGGCTGGACACCACCTCCGCAGGCTCCGGCCCCTACATTATTAAGAGCTGGACTCCCAAGGAACAGCTGGTTCTGGAAAAGAACCCCAACTACTGGGATGAAAGCAAGAACATCGATACCATCATCCTCAAGGAGATGCCCAGCGTAGACGCTCAAATCACCGCCCTGCAAAACGGTGAGATCGACATTTCCCTTGGACTGAACACCGAAACCGCCAAGCAGCTGGAGGGTAAGGAAGGCATCGCCATTTCCAACGGCGCCACCGCCCTCATCACTTTTTTGGTGATGAACCGGGATGAGGCCCTTTCTCCCGAGATGGCCAACCCCAAGGTACAGGAAGCGATCCGCTACGCTTTGGATTACCCCGGCTACCTCACTCTGGGGGGCGAAGGCTGCACCATTCCCCTCAACTTTGTGCAGAACGGCTTTTCCGGCGCTCTGACCCGGGATGCAAACAGCTGGGATCTGGAAAAGGCCAAGGCTCTCATGGCGGAGGCCGGCTATGCCGACGGCTTTGACATCACCCTCACCTGCGCCAACAACAACTCCGAGGGTCTGGAGTGGACCACCATTGCCCAGAAGGTGAAGCAGGATCTTTCCGAAATCGGCATCAACGTCAACATTGAGACGCTGGAAGCCACTCTGGTTTACGAAAAGATGCGGGATGCTTCCATGCCCTTCTACGTCATGTTCTGGTCCCCCGACTACTACGACATCAACAACCAGTTTGCCTTCCTGCCGGGAACCGGCGAGCATGGCACCGCCTACGGCAACCGCACCAAATGGGAACTGACGGCGGAAAATCAGCCTCTGTGGGATTTGGCCAATCAGATTCAGGTGGAAACCGATCCCGCCCTGCGGGCCCAATACGCCGAGGAACTGCAGCAGCTGTTTGATCAGGATAATCCCTTTGCCTTCCTGCTGCAGCACCCCAAAACCTTTGCCTACCGCTCCGACCGGCTGGAAAACGTTGCCTACAACGATCTGTGCAAAATTCAGCTTTGTGATCTGACAGCCAAATAATTAAGGAAACGGAATCTGTTTGGATGCCGTGCCGGAATCTGCCAAGGCGGCGTTCCGGCATGGCATCAGGGTTTGTTGAAGCAAATGAGCGGAAGGTCCTTGTTCGGTTCCTGCCTATCAATAAACCTATCTCATCGTTTGAAGAAAGGAGTGCCTTTTTGTTCCGGTATCTGATCAGACGTCTGCTCTTAATGGTGGTTTTGCTGCTGGGAGTTTCGGTCATGGTGTTTTTAATCTCCCATATGGTGCCCAGCAACCCGGTTGCGGCCAACCTGAGCCAAACCGCCCTGAACGACCCGGAAATCGTCGCCGCTTACGAAGCGAAATGGGGGCTGGACAAGCCTCTCCACGAGCAGTACATCGTCTATATGTCCAATATGCTGCGCGGCGATTTCGGCACTTCCATCCGGACAGGAAGACCGGTGCTGCAGGATCTGGCCCAGTACTTTCCCGCGACGTTGGAGCTTTCTATTTTTGCCATGATTATCGCCATTGTGCTGGGGGTAGGGTTTGGAATCCTTTCCGCCATCTTTCAGAACAAGCCGGCGGACCAGATTCTGCGGGCCATTTCGGTCAGCGGGGTCTCGTTGCCCAGCTTTTGGTTTGCCCTGCTGGTGATGTCGGTGTTCTGCGGCAAGCTCAAGTGGTTTCCCAGCGGCGGGCGGATCGATCCCCGCATCTTTAACCCCACCGGAGGAACCGGCCTGTATGTGCTGGACGCCATCTCCTGGGGGGACTGGGAAATGCTGGCCAATGCCTTCTCCCACCTGATTCTCCCCGCTATGGTGCTGGGCTTTTTCACCATGGGGCTCATCACCCGCCAGACCCGCTCCAACCTGCTGGAGGCCATGTCCATGGACTACATCCGCACCGCCCGCTCCAAGGGGATGAAGGAGAGCCGGGTGGTGGTGGGCCACGCCCTCAACAATGCCCTGATCCCGGTGATTACCGTGAGCGGCATGGGCTTTTGCAACCTGCTGGG
>CALCSA010000442.1 GCA_937894185.1 uncultured Clostridia bacterium
CAGTTCCTGCACCGGGAAAAGTGGCAGCAGGCCGGCGAGGGATGGTATTACAGCCACAGCAAAAAGTCGGTACAGGTAAAGTATGGGGAGATCCAAGGGGATTACGATGTGGTTATCAGCTTTGAGGCGTTCGACCTTATTGGCATCTGACCCATTAAAGAAACCGCTCCGGAAACAGTCTGCAAACTGAACCCGGAGCGGTTTTGATTGGAAGGATCGCGGCGAGGCTTGCCTTATTGGCCGATGGCGTACAGCAGCTGCCGCTTGGCCTGCAAATACTCCTCACTCACGGAAAAATCCGCCGGGCGGGGACGGGGAGCGGAAAGGGGAAGCTCCATCTTGATTTCCCCCGGCACCCCTGCCATCACATAGATGCGGTCGGAAAGGGTGAGAGCCTCGTCCATATCGTGGGTGATAAACAGGGTGGTCAGCCCCATCTGGGCGGAAACATCCAGATACCAGCGGTGGAGCTCGCTTTTGGTCAGGGCATCCAGAGCGGAGAAGGGCTCGTCCAGCAAAATTACCCGGTTGCCCAAAAAGTGGGTGCGCAGCAAAGCCGCCCGCTGCCGCATTCCCCCGGAAAGCTGGTGGGGGTACTTGCCCTCGCTGCCGGAAAGGCCAAAGCGCTCCATTAGCTCTGCCGCCTGCTCCCGGGCTTGGGACTTTTTCACCCCCTTGAGGATGAGAGGGAGACTGACGTTATCCAGGGTGGTCTTGAAGGGCAGCAGCAAATCCTTTTGGAGCATGTAGCCTACCCGTCCCGCCACCCCGGTGATGTCCTCGCCTTGCAGCAGAACCCGGCCGGAATCGGGGCGGTCTACCCCCGCCAGAATGCTCATAAGGGTGGTTTTTCCCACCCCGCTGGCCCCCAGTAATCCCACCAGCTCCCCTTGGGCAAGGGTGAGGGTGATATCCCGGATGACAGGCTGGCCCTGATAGCTCTTGCAGATTTGTTCACATTGAAAAAGACTCATATTCCACCGTCAATTCTATGGATGGGGCAGGGGAACCGGATGACAAATCCCCTGCCCATGATCCCTACTGGGGCAAAAATTCGTTGGTAAAGCCCTCGGTTTCCAGATTCCGCTCCAACAGATTGCGCTCATACATCCAATCGTAGAAGCGGCTCCAGCGCTGGGGATCTATTTCACCCCAACGGGCAACCTCTGCCTTGTATTGCCCTGCCAGCCACTTCTGGCTTGCCAGTACCAAATCTTCGCTCAGCTCGGGAGCGTGCTTGAGGAGAATCTCCGCCGCTTCCTCGGGGTTTTCGATGGCGAATTCGTAGCCCTTGCGGGTGGCGTTTAAAAAGGCCTTTACCTTGTCGGGATGCTCTTCCATCCAGGTGTTGCCCGCCACCAAAACAGGGGAGTAGAAGTCAAAGACGGGGTCGCAGTCGGTGAGGAAGAGGAAGCTGGAATCCAGCCCGGCCACCTGTGTGGCGGTTCCGTCCCAGGCGTAGTAGACCCAGATGGAGTCCACTCCGGTTTGCAGGGCGGAAACAGCATCGGTCACCTCGTCATAGATGATGTCCACTTCCTCCAGCTTGCCGCCGTCCTGTTCCACAATGTAGCGGATGGTTTCGGTCACCATGGGGGTGCTCCAGGCGGCAAAGCTCTTGCCGCAGAGGTCGGCGGCGGAGGTGATCCCCGTCTCTGTCAAAGATACAATCCCGGAGGTGTTGTGCTGCACCAGAGCGGCGATGGCGGTCACCGGCAGGGGATTGGCAGCGGCGATGGCAGGCCCCATGGATTCCTGAAAGTCCACCGCAACCTCGGCGCCGCCGGCGGCTACCAGAGCCAGAGCGGAGGATTCGGGGGGCTGCATAATTTCAACGGAAAGGCCTTCTTCCCCGTACCAGCCTTTTTCCAGAGCCACGTACATGCCGGTGTGGTTGGTGTTGGGGGTCCAGTCCAGCACCACCCGTACCTGCGAGGGTGCCGCCGGCTTTTGGGAGCATCCCGCGGCTCCCAGCATCAGCAAGGCAATCATTAACACAGCAATGAATTTTTTCATCGTTAGGATTCCTTTCCATCTCCCTGTCTTGCCCAGGGGGTCATCTTTTTTTCCAGCCATGCGGTGAGGCGCATGAGAAGGATGCTAAGCCCGCTCACAAAGAAGATGATGGCAAACATCTTGTCAAAGGCGTAGCTTTTCCGCACCCGGGTCATGTAGACCCCAAGGCCGGCGGAACCACCCAGCCATTCGGCAATGACTGCTCCCACAATGGCATAGCTGACGGCAATCCGCAGCCCCGAGAACAGGCGGGGCAGGGCCCCCGGCAGCTTGAGGTGAAAGAAGATCTGGCTCTCTCTTGCTCCCATAGAGCGCAACAATACAATGGCGTCGGGGTCGGCTTCCCGGAACCCGTCCAGCAGTCCCACCGCCACGGGGAAGAAGCAGACCAAAAACACCAGCACAATTTTAGGAGCGGCGCCGTACCCCATCCAGAGGACCAGCAAAGGGGCCAGAGCCACGGTGGGAACCGTCTGGGTGATGAGCATAATGGGGTAAAGAGCGCGGTAGAGGTAGTCGCTGCGGTCCATCAGCACGGCCAGCGCAAAGGCTCCCGCCACTCCCAGGAAAAGGCCGGCAAAGGCCTCGGACAAAGAGACGGCGGCGTGCCCCATAATCAGGAAAAAATCCGCGGCAAAGGCCCGCGCCACACTGACGGGGGAGGGCAGCAGAAAAGGCGGAACCAGTTCCAGAGAGCAGACCAGCTGCCATACCGCCAGCAGCACCAACAGCAGACTCAGGGACGAGGCTCTACTTTTGATGCTTTGAAACTTTTTTATCAATGGACCACACCCCCTCAGTGGGGTTGAAAAATACCTTCAGGTAGGTGGAAACGCTGGGAGCGCCTTGCTGAATGCAGATGAGCTGGCACTCTTTGGCCAGATCCCACAGGGCGTCAAAGTCGCCCTCTACCGTGGTTTCGAATGGGCCTACGGTATAGGACATGCCGCTTTGTTTAATGTGGGCGATGACGGCGTCCACCACGCGGATGACCTCTTCTCCCTCCACTTTGGGCAGAACCTGAATGGCGATACTTGCTTGAGGCTGTTTCATAATTTACTCCTTTCCAAACAAAACAAAAACCCGCACGTTATGTTACCGTGCGGGTAATCGGACGGGGAAGTTCCCCTTATGTTGCTTCCAATCCCTCCGCCGGCATTACCCGGATCAGGTTCAAGGGTTACAGTCCTCAGTTAGACTGCTCTCAGCCGGAACTATCCAGCACCCCGTTTTGCTTGATGATATTTGCAATTGCAGTACCATTATAACTCACTGGAGTAAAATGTCAAGAGTGTGTTGACAAACCTACCTGCCAAGTCTATAATAAGGGTACAAATAAATAGTCTGTTTCAGGGCGAGGTGCAAGTCCTCACCGGCGGTGAAGAGTCTTTGATGACTACAAGTCCGCGAGCCGACAGTGGCAGACAGGGTTAAAATCCCTGACCGACGGTATAGTCCGGATGAAAGAAACATGTTGTCTTTGTGACGGCATCATGCGCCCGGGGCCTTAGGCTCTCGGGCGTTTTTAGCGTGAAACGGGCTAGAACATGAAGGAGGAACCTATTATGTACGCCCAAACCGCAACCTTTCACAAAACACGCAAGCTTACCATGCTGGCCGCCATGAGCACCATTGCCTATGTGCTGATGGTGGTGGGGCGCATTCCCATGGTGCTGTTCCTGAAGTATGACCCCAAGGACATCGTCATCACCTTTGCGGGCTTTTTGTTCGGGCCGCTGTCTGCCATGACCATCTCTCTGGTGGTGTCTCTGGTGGAGATGTTTACCGTCAGCGATACCGGCATCATCGGCTTTGTGATGAACGTTCTTTCCACCTGTGCCTTTGCCTGTACCGCCGCCGTCTTTTACAAAAAGAAGCAGACTCTGCCCAGCGCCGTGGCGGGGCTTGTCACCGGAACGCTGCTGATGACCGCAATCATGCTGCTGTGGAACTACCTGATCACCCCCTTCTTTCTGGGGGTTCTCCGCAGCGATGTGGTGGCTCTTCTGTTGCCGGCCTTCCTCCCCTTTAATCTGGTAAAAGGGGGGCTCAACGCCACCCTCACCCTGCTTTTGTACAAACCTTTGGTTCGGGCTCTGCGGGCGGCCTGCCTGCTTCCGCCCCGGGAAGAAGAAGGCGCCGCCTGCGCCGCCAGATCTTTAAGCCTTGGCGTCATGCTCACCGCCGGGGTGGTGCTCCTCACCTGTGTGCTGGTGGTTCTTGTGTTTCAGGGGATTCTTTAACCCCATGGCCCGGCCGGTAGTCTTCCCGCTCCGGCCGGGATTTTTCTGCCTGTCCACTCATTGACAGACTTCGACAAAGCTGTTATAATGTCCTCACAATTGCATATGCCTTATTGAGAGCGACGGAGGGAACAGGCCCGATGAAGTCCGGCAACCTGCCATGGGGGCGAGGTGCTAAATCCTGCGGTGTACACCACCGGAAGATGAGGAAGATGAGCTGCACACGGGCCCGGTCTTCCGGAGCCCTTTTTTGATTGAAAGGAGATGGTTTCATGAGCAAGTTTTTGTTTACGTCCGAATCCGTTACCGAGGGACATCCTGATAAAATTTGCGACCAGATTTCCGATGCTGTGCTGGATTTTATTATCAGTCAGGACCCCGCCGCCCGTGTGGCCTGCGAAACGCTCACCACCACCGGCCTTGTGCTGATTACCGGGGAAATTTCCACCGATTGCTACGTGGACATCCCTAAAATTGCCCGACAGGTGATCAAGGAAATCGGCTACAACAACGCCGAATACGGCTTTGACGGGGACAGCTGCGCCGTTCTTTCCGCCATTGACGAGCAGAGCGGCGACATCGCCATGGGTGTCAACAACGCTTTGGAAAACCGCACCGGTGAAGCTGCCGAAAGTTTGGGCGGCGCAGGC
>CALCSA010000443.1 GCA_937894185.1 uncultured Clostridia bacterium
TTTGGATCAGGGGAGCCACCCCCGAGATCAGCTCGGAAGCGTAGCTGCCCAGCAGGTGAACCCCCAGCAACCGCTCCCCTTTGCCGTCGGCAATCACCTTGCAGATGCCGTCGCCCCCCTGCACCTCTGCCAGAAAGCGGCCGGAATACCGCAGGGAAAGGCTGGCGGTCTGAATTTCCACCCCCTGCTGGCGGGCAGCCTCTTGGGTCAGGCCGATGCCTGCGGCCTCGGGGCTTGTGTAAAGCACGGCGGGAATGGCGTCGTACCGCATCCGGTCGGGAATACCCAGCATGTCGTTGACGGCGGTTTCCGCCTCCCGGTAAGCGGTGTGAGCCAGCAGAGAGCGACCGTTGATGTCCCCCGCCGCCCAAATGCCGGGAACAGCGGTGTGCATCCTCTCATCGGTTTCCAACTGACCTTTGGGGCCGGGGGTAAGGCCCACGGTTTCCAGCCCCAATCCGGCGGTGACGGGAACCCGTCCCCCCGCCAGCAGCACCTTTTGGGCGGAAAGCTCCTGAGTCTCGCCGTCCATCTCGTAGGTGAGGGAGCTTTGTCCCACCCCTGTCACCCGGCAGCCCAGCCGGAAGGCAATGCCCTTCTTTTTCAGCTGGGCCAGCAGCATGTCACAGAGGTCGGCGTCCATTCCCGCAGCGATCCGGGGCAGCATCTCCAGCACCGTCACCTTGCTGCCCGCCGCCTTGTAGTAGCAGGCCAGCTCCAAGCCGATGACTCCGCCGCCAATCACCGCCAGCTCGGCGGGAACCTCCGGCAGGGAAAGTGCTTCCCGGCTGGTGATGGCAAAGCCGCTGTCCAGCGCTTCTTTCAGACCGGGGATGGGGGGAACGGCAGGGGCGGAACCGGTGGCGATGAGAATCCGGGGAGCTGCGTAAAGCTCCTCCCCAATCCGCACCAAAAAGTCCTCTCCCTGCTTGCCTTCCAGCCGGGCGGGAGCCTGTATCACCGTGGCACCGACGCCCTCCAGAGATTTGGCAATCCCGCTCACCAGCATCTTGACCACCCGGTTTTTGCGGGCCACCACCTTGGAATGCTCCAAGGCGGCATCTGCCGCCATCACTCCGTAGGTTCCCGCCGATTTAACCGTATCCAGCACCTTGGCGCTGTTCAGAAGAGTCTTGGAAGGAACGCAGCCCTCGTTGAGGCAGACGCCTCCCAAAGCCCGCTGCTCCGCTACAATGGTTTTAAGACCTGCGGCGGCGGCTCGTTCTGCCGCCCGGTACCCGGCAGGCCCTCCCCCCAAGATGATCAGCTGCCCTTGTTCCATCATGGACCTCCTCTTATTTT
>CALCSA010000444.1 GCA_937894185.1 uncultured Clostridia bacterium
AAAGGCAACGCCTTCCACGTCTTTGACCAGCATCAGGGGGCCGGCCACTTCCTGAATGGTCCTGTATTCCTTAATCATTGTGGTTGGCCTCCTTTGTCAGCAGAGAGGAAAGTTCCGCTTCCAGTTCCTGCTTGGTGGTTTTGATGTATCCCAGAGCTTCTTCCTCCGGAATAAACTTGGCTCTGGCAATTTTCTCTCTCACCTTCATGGAGAAGATGTCCGCCACCTCGGCTCCGGCCTTGAGGGCCTCGTGGGAGCGGCGGGAGAAGGATATTACCAGATCCAGCATGGCTACCTGCTTGGCCAGAGAGGTGTAGGTGTCCACCTCGTCAAAGCCGTTCTGCTGGAGGTAGTCCTCCCGGATAACACGGGCGGATTCCAGCTTGAGGCGGTCGGTGGCGGAAAGGGAATCGTAACCCACCAGCTGCACAATTTCCTGCAGCTCCGACTCTTCCTGAAGAATGGCCATGGTCTCGGCGTGGAGAGAGCCCCAGCCTTCCATGACATCGCTGTTCATGTAGCTCTTGATCTGATCCAGATAGAGGGAGTAGGAGTTGAGCCAGTCGATGGCGGGGAAGTGGCGGCGGTAAGCCAGAGAGCTGCTCAGCTCCCAGTACACCTTGACGATTCGCAGGGTGGACTGCACCACAGGGTCGGACATGTCGCCGCCGGCGGGAGAAACCGCGCCGATAGCGGAGATGGAGCCTTCCCGGTCCTCGTCGGGGCTGCACAGGGTCTTGACCTTGCCCGCCCGCTCGTAAAACTGGGCCAGACGGCTGGTGAGGTAGGCGGGATAGCCTTCTTCACCGGGCATCTCTTCCAGACGGCCGGACATTTCACGCAGGGCCTCGGCCCAGCGGCTGGTGGAGTCGGCCATGATGGCCACGTTGTAACCCATGTCCCGGAAGTACTCGGCAATGGTGATGCCGGTGTAGATACAGGCTTCCCGGGCGGCCACCGGCATGTCGGAGGTGTTGGCAATCAGCACCGTCCGCTCCATGATGGATTTGCCAGATTTGGGGTCTTTCAGCTCAGGGAATTCCATGAGCACGTCGGTCATTTCGTTGCCCCGTTCGCCGCAGCCGATGTAAACCACAATGTCCACGTCGGCCCACTTGGCCAGCTGGTGCTGCACCACCGTCTTGCCCGAGCCAAAGGGGCCGGGAACGGCGGCGGTTCCGCCCCGGGAGATGGGGAACAGGGTGTCGATCACCCGCTGACCCGTCACCATGGGGGTGTTGGGAGGCAGCTTGGATTTATAGGGGCGCTGGCTCCGCACGGGCCACCGCTGCAGCATCTGAATGTTCACCTCGGAGCCGTCGGCCTTTTTAACAGCGGCAACAGGCTCTACAATGGAAAACTGCCCAGCCTCAAGTTTGACCAGCTCCCCTTCTACCCCTACGGGGCAAAGGATGTGGTGGGTGATGATGGAGGTTTCCTGAACGGTTCCCAGAACATCTCCGGGGAACACTTTATCCCCCACCTTGGCCACCGGGACAAACTCCCACTTTTTATTATAATCCAGAGCAGTGACCTCGATGCCTCTGGTGATGGAGCTTCCCACCATCTGACGAATGACTTCCAGAGGGCGCTGGATGCCGTCAAAAATCATGGTGAGGATGCCGGGGGCCAGCTCCACCGAAAGAGGCGCTCCGGTGGAAACCACCTGAGCTCCGGGCTGCAGGCCCGAGGTCTCTTCGTACACCTGTATGGAAGCGCGGTCGCCGCGCATCTCGATAATTTCGCCAATCAGCTTATTGTCGCCAACATGAACCATGTCGAACATGTTGGCATCCCGCATACCCTTGGCCACAACCAGCGGACCCGCTATCTTGACGATTGTGCCGATACTCGCCAATCCTTTCACCTGCTTTCTAATGATTGAGTATATCCGCACCCACGGCCCGCTCCACGCTCTTGTGGAGGTTCTGCATGCCAATGCCGAGGGTTCCATCCCGCCCTGGGATGGGAATAATCGCGGGAATCCGCGTATCCTTGTATTTGTCAAGCAGTCCGGGAACCTTGGAGAGAGCCTGCTCGGTGAGGAATACCACTCCGTACTCCTCCCGCACCAGCTGCTCTACCGTGGCGGAAATTTCGGCGGACTCCTCCGCCTCTATGACCTCAAAGCCCACGGCGCGAAAACCCATGACGCTTGCTTTTTCGCCCACAACGGCTATTTTGCTACGCATAGGTTTCACGCAACCTTTCTTTAATAAGATGTGGGGCTACCCCCGCCAGACGGGAGGCAAGCACAATGCGCACCGCCTTGATTTCGGCTTCTTTGGCGGCGGCGTAAACGATCAGAAGCTCCACCCCGAAAGGAATGAGCCGGGCACGGTCCAGCACCGCGGTGAGGCAATCGTCGCAAAGGCGCTCAAACTCGGTGAGGCCCTTGCCGCTGCGCAAAGCACCCAAAGAAGGCTCCAGCGTGGGGCCGTAGTCACTGCCTTCGATCAGAGCGATGATGCTGTCCATCCCTCTGGCAAAGGCATCGGCCAGATGATCCACATCCAGATTGCCGCCGGGAACCAGCACCCGTTTGACAAAGTCCAAATCCTTGTCAATCCGCTTGATCCGCACAAGGCTGCGCAGATTGGCAATATCGATCTTCGTCTTAACCACCTTGTGGAGGAAGGGAATCTGATATTCCTTTGCCTTTTGCAACATGGCGGCCAGCATGGCCCGGTCCACAATCACATCCACCCACTGGGGGTCCCCTGTGCGGGCCAGAGCATCGGTTGCCTCCGCTGCCGACTCCGCCAGAAGGCGAGGGGTTTTTTCGTACTTTTGCAGCCGGAATTCCTCCCGCAACGCGGTGACCGGCACACTGCCCAGCTCCACCAGTTCATCCTGCTCTTGATCCATGGCATGAGCCTTGACCAGAACCTTCAGGTTGAGGGCGTCGTACTCATAGCGCAGCAGGTCCAAAAAGTCGTGGCCCTTGGAAAGCCCCCCCAGAAAATCATAGGTCTCGGCTAAATTTTGGCTCAAAGCCTTTTCGTATTGTTCCGGGGGAATCCCTACTCCAATACCGGCGTCGTTGACAATCTTCCAAGCCTCGTCCATGGTCTGGGCCTCAATCATCTGAATCAGCTGCCGCTGGGTCAGGAGCTTCTTTTCCAGTGTTTTAATCCGGGAACCCGCGTGGAGGAAATCGGTATCCTTAAACTTGATCAACCTTTCACCCCCACCCTATGAAAATAAAATTGCGGAGGTTTCCCCCTCCAGATTTTCCCGTACACCTGCAATCAGCACCTCAAAGGTACAGTTGATTTCGATATCCCCCTGTTTGAGGATAAAGCCGCCGGCAAAGTTCCCTGTCTTGTCGGACAAAGCGGCGGTATGGGCACGGGGGCGGGTGCCGCTGCTAAACAGCTTCTTCACCTGCTCCAGAAGATCGCCGGAGAAGGTTCCCTTCATCTGCTGCTTTTTAAAGATGGCGTTCACCGTTTCCACCACCAGAGGGCCTACCTCTTTGCGGTCGGCAGCGTTGAAGATGTACTCGGCATCGGCAGTCTGATATTTGACTGCGCTTTTAACCATCAGCAAAGCACGCTCCTGAGCCGACAGATTGCACAGCATCTCCAGAGCTTTGTCAAACGATTGGGCCACACACTCCTGCCGGGCGGCCAGAAGCATCTTGCGCCGGTCCATCTCGGACTGGCTAACGCCCCGCTCCGCAATGGATGTGCTCTTGGCCTTGGCCTGAGCCAGCGCGTTGTCGTAAGCTTCTTGGGCCTTGGCCTCATAATCGGTAAGAATGGTCTGGGCTTCGGCTTTGGCCGCGGCAACCTGCTGGTCTGCCCACGCCTGGGCTTCTGCCTGAATTTTATCCGTTATGGCGATAACAGCGTTTTTCTCATTCACTCTCTCACATCCCAACTTACATCACTATGCCGAGAACCAGTAGCAGAGACGCCAGGAAGGCAAAAATAGCGTAGGTTTCTACCATGGCGGCGTACAGCATGCCCTTGGAGGTTTGATCGGGGCGCTTGGCCACGATGTTCATGCCGGCAGCGGAAACTCTGCCCTGGGCAATACCGGAAATCCAGCCAACCAAGCCCACAGGCAGACAGGCGGCAAAGATGCGCAGGCCCATTTCCAGAGAGATTTCCACCATGGTGCCGCCGGGCATCATGCCGGTGAAGAACATAACCAGAAAGCCGATCAAAAAGCCGTAAATGCCCTGCGTACCGGGCAGAAGGGTAAGAATCAGAGTTTGACCAAACTTGTCGGGATCTTCTACCACAACACCGGTAGCAGCCTCGCCGGCAATGCCAACGCCTTTGGCAGAGCCAAAGCCCGAGAAAAATACCGCTACCGCGGCTCCAAGACCGGCGTAAAACGCTCCAGAAAAACCAAACAGGGTATCAGCCATCATAGCATTCATTGTTGTTTCCTCCTTATTTTGTGACCGTAATATATTTGGTGTCAGCTGCGAACGGCGTATAAAGCTTTCCGCCGGTTTCGTAGAACTTACCGAAAAACTCCACGTAATGAAGTCTTGCGGCATGAACATAGGAACCCAGGGTATTGATACCCAGATTGAGAGCCGAGCCAATGGAAAATACTACGATATAAAATACAAATCCGATGATGCCGCCGCCAAACAGGGTGCCAATGATGTTAAACACCTGAGCGATGACACCGGTGGCAAGGCCCAGTGCCAGAATACGGGAATAGCTTAGGACATCCGAAAGGTATCCGGAAATATCGTAAAGCCCCGCAATCCCCTTGAGAATTCTCATCACGGGGTTTTTGCTTTCCCGATCTTTTGTCAGGACCAGCCCCACACCGGTAAGGATGGACATCCATTTGCCAACAGCGGCCATGGTTTCGCCCAGGAACATTCCTCCCAGCAGAAGCAAAAGTCCCACAATAAACAAAATCCAGAAGCCCACGTCAAAGAGAGCTTCCCAGGGGTGGCCTGCCTTGATGAGCATATAGGCTTTGATGCCCATACCCATAAACAGGTGGATCAGTCCCAACACCAGACAAAGCCCCATCACCGTAATAGCCTGACCGATGGGGTCCAGCATGGGGGTAATAGTGATGCGGTGCCCAAAGAAAACGTCGGAAATCACTGTGATGGTGTCGCCAAAAAAGCTGCCGAACACAATGCCCCAGACTGTTGCCGAAAGTCCGCCCATGGTGATAACCTGAGCAACTCCCTTCATCCCGGTCTTTTTGGTGAGCCACAGGCCGCCCAAAAATAGAATCAGGCCGAATCCCGCGTCTCCCAGCATCATGCCGAAGAATAAAAAGTAGGTGACCGCGACAAAATTGTTGGGATCAAATCCCCAATAAGATGGGGGGGAGTACATGTTGCTGACTGCCTCGTAAGGGGTGACCAGCTTGGAGTTCTTAAGCAGGATGGGAGGCTCGTCTCCTTCTTCCTGTACCGGCTGCTCCAGCTCGTAGTAACAGTGATACTGCTCCAGAATGTCCAGAGCCTGCTGGCGGGCGCTTTCCGGCACCCACGCCGTAAAGCAGAATGCCTTTTGTGTGCTGCGCAGAACATGTCCCACTTTTTCCCGCTGGAGTTTGACAGTTAAAGCATCATAGCTGTATTGCAGGGGGAAGATGTCCTCTCCCACCTCCCGCAGACGGGATTCACACTGTTCGATGGCCTGATCCGCCTTGGCAATGCTGCATTCCAGAGCCGAGATATTTTCCCGGGCACTGCCTGTCAGCCCTCCAAAGGACATGCGGGATGCTCCCAAACTTTTGAGAACCTCCCACAAAGGCCCTTTGTCCTGATTGTGACAGATAGCCAGCAGGTATTGCTGCTCTTTGTCCTGAGAGACAACTTTAAGTATACAGGCCGGGGCCTGCTCCTGCTGAAGTTGTTCCAGCTCGGCCAGATCGGTCTTGGCGGGAAGCAGGTAGTACTCCACAGATACCGACCGGGTTCCCGTCAGCTCCAAAGGCAGATCGTTGTCGGCCCAAGGCTCCAGAGAAGCACGGGTAAAGGCATCTTTGCTTCTTTGTGTCCGCCACTGGGAGGCTTGAGAGGTGATCTCCTCAATGGAGCCGCAAATTTCTTTCCCCCGGCCAAGCATGGCCTCATCCTCCAGCTGCTCAAAGAGCATGGTGGGCTTGGGGGTAAACATGCTGCGCTTTTTGGCGTAAAGGGATATGGCCGAAAGAGCTGTGGCATACCGGGAAGCTGTCTGCTCCAGAGTGTAGGCATCTACCCGTGCCCCTGCAGCCAGAGCTGCAATCTCCTCGTAGCCCT
Organism: uncultured Clostridia bacterium; assembly: GCA_937894185.1. Lineage (GTDB taxonomy): Bacteria > Bacillota > Clostridia > Oscillospirales > Ruminococcaceae > WRAV01. The sequence continues at coordinate 6,242 of CALCSA010000444.1, forward strand.
CCATGGTCTCCACAGGGCGCATCTGGATACACTGAGCGCGTTGCAGGCCGCTGAGGATGACATTCCGGTCCTCTAGCAGGCCGACGGCGGACAGCTTCTCCATCTTGACAATCATAGGCTGTCCACAATCCTTTCCACAATGAGCTTGGCCGCTTGGCCAATTTTGGCGTCTGCCGAAGCCTTCAGCTCCCGGCAAAGGGTTTCACTCTCCTGATGGGAAAGCTCCAGCTGCTCCTTTGCTTTGGCCTGTGCCTGCTCCAGCATGACTGCCGATTCTTGCAGTGCTTTTTGGTTCTTGTCTTCCAGGAGGCGCCGACCGCTGGATACAGCCTCCTCTTTCATCTGAGCTGCCGTCCGCCGCGCTTGCTTCTTCAGTTCTTCGGCATTTTCCTCGGCAGTTTTGATTTTGTTAATAACTTCGAGCATATTCCTCCTCCTATGACTAATATTACAGCTTGTTTATATTTTAACAGAGTGTTGAAGCAAACACAATATGCAATTGCATATTGTGTTGCTATATTTTACTATTCCGGGGCCTACCACTCTGTTGTTTCCTGGCTTTCGCCGTTGTCTGGAGCATCGTCCTGCACGGTTTCGGGCATGGGTGCTTCGGTTGGGGCAGGCACTTCCGCCGTCTGCTTCCCGGTGCTGCCCGGGTGTTTCAGATCGGGAATTTCCAGCTCGGACAAAGGCTTTGGCTTTTCATCCGATTCCATCAGAGCCTTAAACTGGGCGCTGTCCAGCTTTTCCAGTTCCAGAAGCTTCTGTGCCACCAGATGAAGCTTTTCCATATGCTCGGTGAGAAGGTCGGTGCATGCTTCATAAGCCTCGTCGATAACGCGGCGAATTTCCGCGTCGATTTCGGCTTGAATGGCATCGGAAATGTGGCTTCCGCTGGTGTAATCCCGGCCCAAAAAGACCTGATTGGGGTCCTGAGAGTAGACCACCGGCCCCAGCTTATCGGAAAATCCATAACGTGTGATCATGGAGCGGGCAATTTTGGTAGCCTGCTGCAAATCGCTGGATGCTCCGGTGGAGATGTCGTCCAAAATCAGCTGCTCTGCCACCCGGCCGCCCATGCTCACCACAATGTCTTCGAACATGCGGGTTTTGGTCACATACATGTGATCCTTGGTGGGCTGGGGCATGGTGAAGCCTCCCGCCGGGCCCCGGGGGACAATGGTGACTTGATGAACCGGGTCCTGAGTGGGGCAGTAGTAGAAGCACAGAGCATGGCCCGCCTCGTGATAGGCAGTCAGCTTTCTGTCCTCGGCGGTAACCACCCTGCTCTTCTTTTCCGGGCCCATGGCCACCTTGATGTTGGCCTCTTCAATCTCCCGCATGGTGATGGCCTTCAGGTTCTTCCGGGCAGCCAGCAGCGCCGCTTCGTTCAACAGGTTCGCGAGGTCAGCGCCGGTGAAACCGGGGGTGGTTCCCGCAATGGTTCTGAGGTTGACGTCGGGGCCGATGGGCTTGTTCTTGGAGTGAACCCGCAGAATCTCCTCCCGGCCTCTGATGTCGGGGTATCCTACGGTGATCTGGCGGTCAAAGCGGCCGGGGCGCATCAGAGCCGGGTCGAGAATATCCCGGCGGTTGGTGGCTGCCATGACGATGACGCCGGAGTTAGCGGAAAATCCGTCCATCTCCACCAGCAGCTGGTTGAGGGTCTGCTCGCGCTCGTCGTGTCCGCCGCCCAGGCCTGCGCCTCTCTGACGGCCCACCGCATCAATTTCGTCGATAAACACCACGCTGGGGGCACTTTTCTTAGCTTGATCGAACAGGTCCCGGACACGGCTTGCGCCGACACCCACAAACATCTCCACAAAGTCGGAACCGGAGATGGAAAAGAACTGGACCTCGGCCTCCCCTGCCACTGCCCGGGCCAGCAGGGTTTTACCGGTTCCGGGGGGGCCCATCAGGATGACGCCCTTGGGAATCCGTGCGCCCAAAGCATTAAACTTGGCAGGGTTTTTGAGGAAGTCGACGATTTCGATCAGTTCTTCTTTTTCCTCGTCGGCCCCCGCCACATCGGCAAAGGTGACCTGCCTGCCCTCCTGGGCGGAGCGGGCCTTGGCCTTGCCAAAGCCTGCCACGTTGCCTCCGCCCCGGGACTGGCGCATCATCAGCACCCAGAACACCACCATCAGCCCCACCAGAAGCAGGGTGGGCAGCAGGGTGACCCACCAGGGCATTTCCTGAGCGGGCTTGTAGGTTCCCTGAATGATGTTGCCCGGATTGCTCAGATTGTACTCATCAATATAGTCGCGAGTGTCGTTCCAGAACATGGTGACATTGGGCACTTTGTAAATGATGGGAAGGTTTTCCAGCTTTTCCCCATCCAGCTTGGTGATTTCCAAGTCTCCGGTTCCCATATCCAAGGTGAACTCCCGCACCCGGTTTTGCTGGAAGTAGGAGATAATTTCGGTATAACTTTTGGATGGAGCACTGGAATCGAAGTTGAACATGGTCATTGCAAACAACATGAGGGCCAGGAGCACGGCAAGGTAGATGCCAAGGCCCCTGTTACGTTTTGGTGGCAATCGCTTCACTCCCTTTGTGGGTATTAAAAAACGCCGGCAATTAAGCTGCGCGGGATTTTTGACCTAATTTTATGATTATGACAGTACTTGCACTGGTTTGCTGGCTTTTTGCGTCGATTGGCTGATATTTATAATCAAGCATCCCGGCAGGCGGTAGGGTCCAGAATGCCGACATAGGGCAGATTGCGGTATTCTTCGTCGTAATCCAGTCCGTATCCCACGATAAAATCGTCGGGAATCACAAATCCGCAGTAATCGGGGACAATATCCACCTGCCGGCGCTCGGGCTTGTCCAGCAAGGTAATCAGCCGCATACTGTTGGGGTTACGGCTTCCCAAAACCTCCCGCAGATAGCTCAAGGTCATGCCGCTGTCCAAAATATCCTCCACAATCAGCAGATCGTACCCTTCGATGGGATGATCCAAGTCCTTGAGTATTTTAACCACACCGCTGGTTTTTACACCGCTTCCATAGCTGGAAACCGACATAAAATCAATCCGTGCAGGAATATCGATGGTTCGCATCAAATCGGCCATAAAAACCACCGATCCTTTCAGCACACTGACCATCAGCAGCTTTTTGTCCTTGTAATCCTCGCTGATCTGCTTGCCCAACTGAGCAACTTTTTGGTGGAGCGTTTCTTCGTCAATCAAAACCTTTAAGATATCCCCGGTCATGGGTTCCCTCCGTTACTTCTATGATCAAAATTCTTTGTGTCGCATCACCGACAGCCGCGCTTTCGTCGGGGCCGATGCCCTCTACCCAGAGGACCCTGCCCCCGCATTCCAGCACCACCCGCCGCGTCCGCTCCAAAGCAGGCACCCTTGCTTCCTGAAACAGGTTCTTTAGGGTTTTGGAACAC